>JANYLF010000138.1 GCA_025357995.1 Acidimicrobiia bacterium
GACGCCCGTACGTCTGCATCACATGCTCGTGATCGAGCTTCCACAAGTCGTCGTAGTGCTGAGTCATGACGTTTCTCCCACTCTTGGCCCGGCGTCTCCGCTCACCATGGTGCCGATGCCTTCACGGGTGAAGAACTCGAGAAGGAGTGCGTGCGGCACGCGCCCATCGAGGATGTGGGCTCGCGTGACGCCGTTGCGCAGCGCACGCACACACGACACGAGCTTGGGGATCATGCCCGCGCTGGCCTTGCCGTCGGCGACGAGCGCATCGAGTCCGTCGGCATCGATCTGCGCGACCAACGAATCCTCGTCCGGAAAGTTGGCGTACACGCCGGCAACGTCGGTGAGATAAACGAGCTTCTCCGCGTGCAGCGCCTCGGCGATGGCGCCCGCGACCGCGTCGGCATTCACGTTGTAGGCCTGGCCGGTTTCGTCCATCCCGATCGTGGCGATCACGGGAATGAACTCCTCGTTGAGGAGGCGATGCAGGATCGACGGGTCGATCGCGGCGACGTCGCCCACGAAACCCAAGCGCTCGTCGCGCGGCGTGACCGCGATGAGGCCGGCGTCTTCGCCGGAGAGCCCCACCGCGTACGACCCGTGTTGATTGAGCGACACCACGACGTCGCGGTTGACCTTGCCGACGAGCGCCATCCGCGCGATGTCGACGGTCTCGGCGTCGGTCACACGTTGGCCGTCGACGAACTCGGGCTCCTTGCCCAGGCGCCGCATGAGATCGGTGATCTGCGGACCGCCGCCGTGCACCACCACGGGGTTCATCCCGACGAGGCGCATGAGCACCACGTCCTGCGCGAAGTACTCCGCCAACTCGGCGCTTTCCATCGCGTGGCCGCCGTACTTGATGACGACGGTTTTGCCGCTGAAGTCGCGGATGTACGGCAACGCCTCCGCCAGAACGTGAGCCTTCTCCCCCGCCAGCGCTCTCCGGGCGTCGGCGGTCACGAGGTTCCTCGGTTCTCGTCGATGTACGCGTGGGAGAGGTCGGTGAACAACATCGACGCGGTGTTCGTCCCGGCGTCGAGATCACACACCACCTCGATTTCGCCTCGCGCCATGATCGCCCGCAACGCGTCGGCGTCGGCGTCGGCATCGATGCCGTCACGACACGCGACCACACCGTCGTACGAGATCGTGACGCGTTCGGGATCGAAGAGCGCACCGCTCGCGCCCAGCTCGGAGAGGATGCGCCCCCAGTACGGATCTTCGCCATTGAAGGAACACTGCACGAGTTGCGAGCCGGCGACACCTCGCGCGGCGCGGCGAGCGTCGTCCAAACTGCGCGCGCCGCGCACGGTGAGCCGAACCAACTTGGTGGCACCTTCGGCGTCACGCGCCATCTGTTCGGCCAGCGATCCGCACACATCGGTCAGGGCGTCCGTGAGTGCATGCACTCCCGCCCGGTCGTCGATGGTCACGCCCGATGCCCCGCTCGCGAGCACCACCACCGTGTCGTTCGTGCTCATCGACCCGTCGACCAGAAGTTGGTTGAACGTGGCCGCGACCGCCCCAGCGAGCGCGGCCTGGAGTACGGCAGGCTCCACGTCGACGTCGGTCGTGAGTGCGGCAAGCATCGTGGCCATCGCCGGCGAGAGCATCGCGGCACCCTTGGCCAGGCCACCCACGACTGCGGAGGTGGCTCCGACGGCCGCAGTCGCCTCCTTGCGGACCGTGTCGGTAGTGAGGATCGCGTCGGCCGCCGCAGTGCCGCCGTTGAGGTTCGCCGCGAGTGCCGGAATGCCGGTCTCCAATGCCGCCATCGGCATGAAGTACCCGATGAGACCCGTGGAGCACACCAGCACGTCGGAGGTGGCCGCGCCGATCGCGTAGGCGGTGAGCTCGGCCATGCGGCGCGCGTCGGAACGACCTTGCTCGCCCGTGGCAGCATTCGCATTCCCCGACGACAGCACGACCGCCGCGGCACGACCGTCGGCCAGATGCTCACGGCTGACCAGCACCGGTCCGGCGCACGCCAGGTTGGTGGTGAACACCCCGGCCGCCGGCACCACGCGACCGTCGGCCGTCGCGACGATCGCGAGGTCCGGGACACCGTCCGGTTTGATCCCACACGCCGCACCCCCGGCCACAAAACCCTGCGCCGCCAGCACTCCCGCCTCGCTCACGGCCACATCCCTACGGTGGGAAGGGCCGTGGTCTCGGCCAGGCCGAGCAGCAGGTTGGCGTTCTGCACGGCGCCGCCAGACGCGCCCTTCACCAAGTTGTCGAGAACGCCGAGCGCCAAGATCCGACCGGTGCGTTCGTCGAAACGCACGGTCACGAGACACGTGTTGGCACCGGTCGCGGCCTTGGTGGGCGGCGGCTCGTCGACCACCACCACGAACGGCTCCGCCGCGTAATAGTCGCGATACATCGCGAGCAACGACGCGCTCGACAACGCGGCCACGGTGGGTACTGCATGACACGTGGCCTGCATGCCCCGGACCATCGGCACGAGATGCGGCGTGAACAACGCGCTGACCGATGCACCAGCCACGTGCGTGAGCGCCTGCTCGATCTCGGCGGTATGGCGATGGGTCAACAGGCTGTACGCACTCACGCTCTCGTCGGCCTCGGAAAAGTGGCTCGACACTTTGAGCCCGCGGCCCGCACCCGACAGGCCCGACATCGCGTCGACGACGACGTTGGGCTCCACCATTCCCGCCGCGAACAACGGAGCGAGCGCGAGCGATGCCGCAGTGGGATAGCAGCCCGGGACCGCGGCGTGCGTAGCCGCGGCGACGTCGTCGCGGTAGAGCTCGACCATCCCGTAGGCGAACTGGTCGATGAGCTGCGGCGCGGTGTGCTTCTCGCCGTACCACTGCGCGTAGACATCGGCGGGAAGACGGAAGTCGGCACCGAGGTCCACCACGTGGCCGACCTGGCCGAGCACGCTCGGGGCGAACGCCTGCGACGCGCCGTGGGGCATCGCAAGGAACACCACGTCGAGCCCCGCCATGGCCGCCGGATCCATCGACGCGTACTCCATGCCCGCGTACGCGGCGGCGAGCGACGGGTACAGCGCGCCGACGGCCGCGCCCGCGTTGCTGTCTGCGGTTATGTGTACGACGTCGATATCGGGGTGGGTCGAGAGGAGTCGCAGGAGCTCGGTTCCTGTGTACCCTGACCCCCCGACGACGGCAGCTTGATACGCCATGACGCATACTATACAGCACAATGAATAGTGGGGCGAGGATGTTCTCGGGTCTCACAACCGGGGACCGGTTCGGGCCTGTGGAATATGACGTTTCCACGACGGCTAACGACCGGTACTGGCGGGCTGCGGGGATCGAACATGCGGCGAGGCCGGCCGGACTCCTCTATCCACCGATGGCGGCGAACCTCACGATCCTGGCGCTCCAAACGGTGGCCCCGGCGCCGCTCCTCCACACCCACCAGACCCTCGTGAGCCACCGAGCGCTGGTCGCGCCGGCCACGCTCACCGTGACCGGTTCCGTGACGAATCGATTCACCAAGCGTGGTCGTGAATACCTCGAGGTCACCGCCGAGGTCGCGGCCGACGGCGCACCAGTGTGGACATCGATCGCCACCTTTATCGCGGCGGGCGCCGACCATGCCTCCGGCGCGCCATCGGGAGGCGCCGCGTGAAGCGTTCACTCCATCTCACCGCGGAGTTACTGCGGTTGTACTCGCGCCGCGGCAATTTCCACTCGGACGCCGACGCGGCGGCCGACATCGGATACCAACGCCTGATCGCACAGGGCATGCAAGCGGCAGGTCCGGCGTACGGACTCCTGCTCGACGAGTGGGGCGAGTCGTTCCTTGCGTCCGGCACCGTCGAGTTCACGTTCGTCGGCATGGTGGTGGACGACGAGACCGTCGACGCCGATGTGACGTTCGACGCGCCGGACGACGTGCACGACCAGGCGACCTTCACCGTCACGTGCGGCACGCGCACCGCGGTCGTGGGCACCGCGACGCGCGGCGGTCCCGCCTCGGAGCTCGCATGACCGCAACTCCGCTCCCCCGCCATCCGTGGAACACCGAGTTCACCTGGACCGATCACGCCGGCCCGTTTCTTCGCGTCACACCGGCGCAGGCGCGTGCCTACGACGAGCAAGGGTTCTTCGTGCTGGAAGACGCGATCGACGCGCGCACCATCGCCGCGCTCACCGACGCGATCGAACCGTTCGACCGCAAGGTCATGGACTTTCTCGCGACCCGACCCGACGGTCGATTCAGCATCGCGGGGACCGATACCGTCTCGATCGCGCTCCATCCGTCGGTGCGCAGCGATGTGTGCCGCGCGTTCTGCGCGTCGGAGTTGATGGCCGACCTCGGCCACGACCTCATCGGGCCCGACGTGCGCCTCTACTGGGATCAAGCCGTCTACAAGCGCCCGCAGGGCGTCGAACCGGTGCTGTGGCACCAGGACAACGGCTACACCTACATCGAACCGCAGGCCTACCTGACGGTCTGGGTCGCACTCACCGATGCGACGACCGACAACGGCGGTATCTCGGTCCTTCCGGGTATCCATCGCCACGGCACGGCCGCGCATCGCAATACGCCGATCGGTTTCGAGTGCTGCGTGGATCCGCCGGGCGCGGTCGCAGTGCCCGTGCGCGCAGGTTCCGCCGTCGTGTTCTCGTCACTCACCCCGCACGCCACCGGTCGCAACCTCACCGACGACATCCGGCGCGCGTACATCGTGCAATACGCGCCCGACGGCGCCGAGTGTCTCCGCGGCGATCCCGACGCCGGCGCCGCGGTCGGCCGCGACCGCCAGAACGACGCTCTGCGTCAATTCTCGGTGGTGATCGACGGCGCGCGCGCCTGACCGAGCTCCAGCGAGTTGCGCTGATCGAGCACGTACAGCAACCCCAGCGACGGCACGATGACCACGGCCGCGATCACGGTGACGACCACCAACGCGATCAAGGTTCCGTCCGGTGCAGCACCGTGTTCGATCGTCATCGACGTCGGCAACAGATACGGCCACTGGGCGACTCCCCAACCCCACACCACGGTCGCGACCGCGCCGACCGCGAACACGCGCGCCGGACGCACCGAGTCGCGAAGCAACAACGTGAGCGCGACAACGCCACACACCGTCGATGCGATCACGAGCGGGAGCGCGCGATCGGTGAGATGACGATGGAGATGGACCGCGTCCTCCGCCATCACGAAGTAGCCGACGAGCGCGAGCACCCCCGCGGTGGTAGCGGCCCCGACGGCACGCCGACGGAAGTAACCAACGAGATCGGATTCACCCAGCCGGTGCGCATCGCACGCGAGGAACACCGCCGCGAGATACGCACACACAGTGACCGCCAGAAGGCCGCCGACGATCGACGAGCCGTTGATCCAGGACGACCACGAGTCTCCCGCCTGCCCTCCCTTGGGCACTCGGCCCGAGACGATGCCGCCCACCACGGCGCCAAGGCAGTACGGCACGATCACCGACGAGACCGCGAACGCCACCCCGAAGACACGCTGCTCGCTCACCTCGGGCACCACCTTGCGGAACGCGAACCCGGCGCCGCGCAAAACGATCCCGAGCGCGGCGATCGAAAGCGGGACGAACAGCGTGAGCATGATCGACGCGAACGTCTGCGCGAACGCGGTCCACAACACCACCAGCACGAAGATCAACCACACGTGGTTCGCTTCCCACACCGGGCCGATCGCGTGCTCGATCAACGCTCGCGGCCGTGCGCCTCGTTCCGCCCCGCCCGCGAACAGGTCCCAGAACCCCGCGCCGAAGTCGGCGCCGCCGAAGATCGCGTAGACCGTGATCGCGCCGAACAACACCACGGCAACGAGGTCCGCAAGATTCATGAGGGGCCCATCGGCGGATCGGGCGAGTACGGGCCGGAGATGTCGAAACCGGCGCGCCAGCGGCGAGCCATCGAGCGCAAGACCAACACGGTCACCACGCCCACCGCGAGGTAGACGCCGACGACCACCAGGAACGTCACCCACACACCGGAGTTCGTCGTCGCACCTTGCGGCACGCGCATGAACCCGTGCACGATCCACGGTTGACGACCGACTTCGGTCACGACCCAGCCGGCTTCGAGCGCGGCGACACTCGCGACTCCGGAAACCGCCGCCGCGCGGAGGAACCAGACGGTGCGCGGGAGGTCGCGTCGTCGCCACCAGGTGACGCCGAACCATACGGACAGCAATGCGAGCGCGGAGCCCAACCCGATCATGAGATCCCACGCAAGGTGCACCGTATTCACCTGAGCGAACGTCGGTCGGTCGCGCGCGGGAACTGCGCGCAAGCCCTGGACCTTGGTACTGGTCGAGTAGCCGGAGAGCAGCGACGCCGCGTCGGGAATCCTGATGCCCGCGTGCAGTCGGCCGCGGGCGTCGAGATAGCCGCCGAGCGTTTCCGGTACGTGCGTCCCCGTCTTCGACACGAGTTCGATGGCCGCGAACTTGGTGGGGTCGTCGTGGAAGACCGCCCGCGCCACGAAGTCACCGACCACCATCTGCACCGGCGCGGCGATGGCCGCAATGGTGAACGGAATCAAGAAGCCCAGCCGGTGGTACCGATCGCGCCGACCCCGCAACATCGCGACGGCATACACCGACGCGATGAGAAACCCGCCAACGAGATACGCCGCCACCAACATGTGCGCGGTCTCGTACGGGAAGGCGCGGTTGAAGATCACCTTCATCGCATCGACGTGCACCACCTTTCCCGCCGCGTTGAGCCGGAAGCCTGCCGGTTGGTTCATCCACGCGTTCGCGGCGATGACCGAAGCGGTACCACCGATCCCGGACACCACGATCGGTACCCCGGACCACCAGTGCGCGCGCGGCGAGAGTCGATCCCAGCCGTAGATGTAGATCGCCAGGAAGATCGCCTCGAGAAAGAAGAAGAGGCCCTCGATCGCGAAGGGAATTCCGAACGCATCGCCGAAGCGACCCATGAAACGCGGCCACAGCAACCCGAACTCGAACGTGAGCACCGTGCCGGTCACCGCGCCGACCGCGAAGGTGACAGCTAACACCTTCGACCATCGGCGGGCGAGCAGGCGCGCGTCGGCATCGCCGTGCTTCATCGCCTTGCGCTCGGCCACGAGGATCATGAACGCCCACGCCACTCCGAGCGGCACGAGGATGATGTGCACCCCGAGCGTGAACGCCATCTGCGCGCGGGCCCACGGCACCGGATCAACCGCCAGGATCATTGCGTTCGAGTGTACGAGTGCGGGCAGAGCGCGACGCGGCTACACGAGCATCGGTTCGGGACGGATCGCGTGGCCGGGCAATGTCTCCGGCGGGTCGGTTTCGTGTTCCTCCGCCCATGGATGGCGGTGCAGCTCGCGACCATCGGGCCGGTACACGCGTAGGACCTGATCGTCGAACGTCACCATCCAATCCGGATGTGCGTGGAGGAACCGATGATGGCGCCCGCACAGCAGGAATCCGTTGGCAATACTCGTGGGCCCACCGTGGATCCAGTGCACGAAGTGGAGCACGTTCGCACCACGCGGCGGGGATCTCACAGCCGGGCCACTGGCATCCGCGGTCTCGAGCGACGATCCCCCGCCGGATCGGTGCCGGCCACGACTGGCCCTGCCGGCCGACATCAAGCGGTTTCGACCCCGGTCCCATCACGACCCGCGAAACATGGCAATCGCACAGGAGCCGCTCGATCTCGCGGCGGTGCATCGGTCCCGTGAACATCCCATCGGCGCGACCGAGCACGTCGTCCAGCAACGTTTCCCAATCGACGACGACCGTCACGTGAGCCTTCGCGCGGCTCGCCGAAACGCCCCGCGCGAGGGCAACCTCACAGATGCGGACCAACGCATCGGCGCGGCGTTGCGCGGGCGTCCGGTCGTCGCCCTCCAAAGGGGGATCCATGAACGCGGCCAGCGCGGCCTGAACCGTCTCCGCGTCTGCGCCGCAGAGCTCGCCCGTCACCGCAGTTCGGCCGCCCAATATCGGCGACAACGTGAGGCCGTTGCAGTCAGCAGGTTCCGTGCCATCACCCTGCGCCAGATTTCTAAAGTGCGCGACGGCCTTGCGCAGCGCCGGATGCTCACCTCGCCGAGCGAGTTTCAGAAACTCCGCCTCGCACACCGCGAGCTTCTCGTCATGGCCCGCGACCCGCGCGGACGCGATCGCTTCCATCGCACCCGTACTGATCTCACCGTTGCGCCAGGCCGCGCCCGACTCAGGTAGCAACTCCGCGACCTCGGCGACCCGCATCGAGTGGTTCATCACCGTCCGACGGATTCCGGTCTTCCATCCCATCCACGCCGGCATCGACGAATGGCCGTCGGCCAAGCCCAGTCCACGACCCTGCGCCGTGACGGACCAATGTGCGAACACGCCATCGAGACGATCCATCGACCGACGCAATCTCACGAGGTCCTTCGCGATCGCGGCGTCGGCACAATCGGTGAGCGCCATGGCTGCCACCAACTTCACTGCCGCGCGCAAGACGCCCAAGGGATCATGATCTGTCGACAACCCATCGCCCTCGTCCACGCGCGCATCACCCTCAGCACGAATCGAGCACCGAACCCGGCGCCACCACCTGCCCGCCACACGGCTCCCGAAGGAACGAGTCCACGCGTTCGGTACGACACGTCGCATGTCGTAGTACGTCCGAACCGGGTAGCGATACCCTACCCGAACGTTCGTTTGGCATCAAGCAGATTCACCAACATTTCCGCACCATATTTGCCTCGATCCAATGCCCGGATGAGACACGTAAGGTGACCGCGATGTTCGCCCGTCGTCACCAATTCACCGCCGTCCTACTCGGCGCCATTGCCCTCGTCGCGACGGCATGTTCGTCGAGCTCCCAGCCCGATGCCGCGAAGACCACAACGACCACGGCGCCACCGTCGGCCGACATCGCTCAAACCACGATCCGCGCCAACGGGCTCACGTTCAACGCACTCGCTGCCGGTCCACCGACCGGGCGGCTCGTGAT
Source organism: Acidimicrobiia bacterium (assembly GCA_025357995.1). Taxonomy (GTDB): domain Bacteria; phylum Actinomycetota; class Acidimicrobiia; order IMCC26256; family JAENVU01; genus JAENVU01. Next base: position 8,942 of record JANYLF010000138.1, read on the forward strand.
CCTCCTCCACGGATTCCCGCAGTCGAGTTACGAGTGGCGCAATCAACTGCCCGTTCTCGCGCGCGCCGGCTACCACGCGGTCGCGCCGGATCAGCGCGGTTACTCCCCCGGCGCGCGACCCACGAACGACGTCGACTACGCGATCGCCAACATGGTCGCGGACACAATCGCGATCGCGGATCACTTTCATGCGAAGACGTTCGACCTCATCGGCCACGATTGGGGCGCGGGTGTCGCCTGGGCGACCGCCATCGCGCATCCCAACCGGCTCAAGACGTTGACCGCGGTATCGGTCCCTCACCCCGCGGCCTACGCGAAGGCCAGCGAGAACCCGAACGGCGAGCAACACAACAAGAAGGGTTACATCGATACCTTCGTCGCGCCGGGCGCGGCCAACACCTTGGCCAACGCCGGGTTCCTCCGCGCGGCGTTCGGAACGTCCGCCACCGACGCCGACATCGCCGAATTCATGAAAGTCCTCGGCACCCCCGCCGCGATGAACGCCGCGCTCGCGTGGTACCGCGCCAACGATCTCCGGAACGGCCTGGGCGCGACGGCGCCCCCGGTCACGGTGCCGACGCTCTTCGTCTACGGCACCGCCGACTGTTGCCTCGGCCGTGACGCCGCCGATCTGACGAAGAACTACGTGACCGGCCCGTACACCTACGAAGTGCTCGAGGGTGTGAGCCACTGGATCCCCGAACAAGCCGCACTCCGGCTCAACGCGCTGATCCTGAGGTTCCTGACCAAATACTGAATCCGAACTCACGCGTCGCGGTAAGTTGAACTCCCGTGCCGATCACCGCCGGGAACCACACCGCTCCTCGCATCGCCATCGTCGGCGATCGACAACCTTCCTTCGTGGCGCAGGACGAGATCGAGTCTGCGCTCGCACACTCCGGCGCGCAGCTCGATACCGACCTCGACGTCCGATGGGTCGGCACCGAGGATCTTGCCGACGGCGACGCTGCGCCACTGGCCGACGCGCACGGAATCTGGTGCGCGCCGGGGAGTCCATACCGCAGCTTCGACGGCGCGCTCGCCGGCATCCGGTTCGCCCGGGAACACCAAGTGCCGTTCCTCGGGACGTGCGCGGGATTTCAACACGGCGTGATCGAGTTCGCCCGCAACGTGCTCGGCATGACCGGCGCGTCGTCCTCCGAATACGGCCCGGTGGAGGCCGCCGATCAGTTGTTCATCGACGAGTTGTTGTGCTCAGTCGTGGGCCAACGGATGACGGTCGCGATCACGGATCCGACCGTGAAGGAGATCTACGGCACCGACCAGGCGGAGGAGCAGTACTACTGCCGATTCGGCCTGTTGGAGGAGCACACGGCGCGTCTGGCCGCGGCCGGGCTGCATGTGTTGGGTGTGGATCTGGCAGATGGCGGAACCCGCATCTTGCGCCTCGCCGATCACCCGTCGTACGTGCTCACCCTGTTTGTCCCGCAGTGCGCGTCCACTCCGGAACGTCCGCACCCACTCGTGACCGCGTACCTTCTGGCCGCGATGGCCCGGGCCGGCGCTACGGCTCGATGAGCTCCGACTCGAGTCGAGCGCGCAGCTCGTCCGGGATCGCGGTGGAGTCGTGGGTGTTGGGCGTCACGCTGACGTAGGTGATGGTGCCGACACACACGGGACGACCGTCGACGGTCGCGTCGTAGCGCACATCGAACGACTTCGAACCGATACGGCTCGGAGCGACGGCGATATCGACCAGCTCGTCGAAGCCGACCGGGCCGCTCCACTCCAGGACGGCCTTCACCAACATCACATCGAACTCCTCGAAGAAGGCGACCGACGCTTCGTAGCCAAGATGGCCGAAGTACCGCGTGCACGCTTCGTCGAAGAACGTGAGCCAATGAGCGTTGAACACCACGCCCTGCATGTCGACCTCCGCATACCGCGGCCGGACGACATGCACGAACTTGGCCATGCGCTCAGCTCCGCAGTTCGGCGTCGTGCGCCTTGATCACCGCGTCGATGCACGCCTGCCATACCGCGGTGAGCTCGGTGTCCTTCAGCGTGCGATCGGGCGCTCGGAATCGCAACGCGATCGCCAGGCTGCGGCGGCCCGCGCCCAGCGCGTCGGAACGGAACTCGTCGAAGACCCGGGCGTCCTCGAGGAGGTCGCCGCCGGCCTTGCGCACCGTTGCGAGCACCGCAGCGGCCGGGACCGACTCATCGAGGACGAACGCGAGGTCCATCGCGGCGGCCGGATAGCGCGACAGCGGCGTGAACGCGGGGTCGCGCCGTTCACCCGCCAGCAACGGATCGAGATGCAGCTCGAACCCGACCGCCGAGCCGGGCGCGCCGAATGCGTCGAGCACGCCCGGATCGATTTCCCCCACGGCGCCGATCACCGCGTGGTCCACCACGATCGACGCGGCACGACCGGCGATGAACCCGGGATGGTCGTCACTGCGAGTTTCGACGCGAGACAGCTGCAATGCGTCGACGACGGCGTGGAGCACGTCGGTCGCGTCGTAGACATCAACCGGGCGATCGGCCTCCACGGGACCACGCCGGACCATTCCGGTGAGCAGCACCACGAGATGATCCCGCTCATCCGGGAGGAGCTGTTTCTTGGGTGGCGCGCCGAACACATGGCCGAGCTCGAAGAACGCGAGGTCGGTGATGCCCTGGCCGGCATTGTGTGCGGCCGACTTCAACAACCCGGGGAGGATCGCGGGTCGCAGGATCGGTTCTTCGGCACTCAACGAGTTGGTGGCGCGCACGGTCGCGTCGAGTGAAAGCCCCACACGGGTGACATCGCCCTCGGAGATCAACGGCAACGTGTACGCCTCACTCAGACCGAGGCCGACGAGCACATCCGCGACGAGCCGACGGGCGCGTTGGCGGGGCGTGAGTCCCCCACCCTGTTCGGTGGTGTGCGGGAGCGTGCGCGGGATGGAATCGAGCCCGACGCGGCGCCCGACTTCCTCCACGATGTCGATCTCGCGTGTGAGGTCGGGGCGGAATGTCGGCGCGATCGCCACGAACGTGTCTTCTTCACCCGTCTCCTCGATCTCGATCTCGATCGGTCGCAACGCATCGCGCACCTGCGCGCCGTCGAGCTCCAGCCCGAGTACCGCGCCAACGCGGGCCGGACGCACACGAATCCGTTCCCGTTCGATCGGCGCGGGGTATTCGTCGATCGCGGGTGGACCGGCCGGCGCGCTCGCTACCTCGGCCAACAACTCGACGACGCGATCGGACGCGCGCAGCACACCGTTTGGGTCGACCCCGCGCTCGAACCGCGCGCTCGCTTCCGAGCGCAGCCCGAGCCGCTTCGATGTCTTCGAGATTCCCATCGGCGCGAAGTACGCGACTTCCAAGACGATGCCCGTGGTGCCGTCGTGCACTTCGGCCTCGGCACCGCCCATGATCCCGGCGATGGCCTGCGGCCGACGGTCGGCGTCGCAGATCAGCAGGTCGGTCGGGAGCAGCTTCCGCTCCACGTCGTCGAGCGTGGTGAGGGTCTCACCGTCATTCGCAAGTCGCACGACCAACCCAGGGCCGCGCAAGCGATCCAGATCGAACGCGTGCGACGGTTGACCCAACTCCAACATCACGTAGTTCGTGACATCGACGACGTTCGAGATCGGCCGCATCCCCGCGAGCGTCAACCGCCGTTGCATCCACTCCGGTGACGGCCCCATCGTGACGCCGACGCGCCGCGCGGTGAAGCGCGGCGCACGATCGACAGCGTCGACTACGACGGTGATGTCGTCCGCGTCGCCCGACACGTCGACCGACGGCACCGGAACCGTGAACGGGACACCGAAGTGCGCCGCGAGGTCGCGCGCCACCCCCGCTACCGACATCGCGTCGGACCGGTTGGGCGTGATCGACAGGTCGAACACCACATCGTGCAGGCCGAGCACGTCGCGCACGTCGAGACCGAGCTCGGAATCGGTCGACAACGCCAGGATGCCGTCGTGCTCGTCCCCGAGGCCGAGCTCACGCGACGAGCACAACATCCCGTCGGAGAGCTCACCGCGGATCTTGCGCTGCTCGAGCGTGAAGCCGCCGGGCAACGTGGCACCGCTGGGCGCGTAGGCCACGACCATGCCGTCGACCACGTTGGGCGCACCGCACACCACCGTGGTGGTGCCGTCACCGAACTCGATGTCGCACAGCTGCAACTTGTCGGCATTGGGGTGGGGGCGAACCGCGAGGATTCGCGCCACCTTGACTCCGATGATTTCCGCGCCCGGCGCGTCGAGCGCCTCCACCTCGAGGCCGAGACGGTCGAGCGCTTCTGCGATCGTTCGCGCGTCGGCGTCGAGCGTGACGAAGTCGGTGAGCCACGAAAGAGGAACGCGCATGGAATCAGTACCGGGAGAGGAAGCGGGAGTCGTTGTCGAAGAACGTCTTGATCGGCTCGACGCCGTACCGCAGCATCGGCATGCGTTCGAGTCCGAAGCCGAACGCGAATCCGGTGTACTCCTCGGGGTCGATGCCCACGGCGAGGAATACGTTGGGGTCGACCATCCCGCACCCGCCGAGCTCAATCCAGCCGGTGTACGAGCACACGCGACATCCCGCAGCGTCGCAGAACACACAGGTGATCGCGAACTCGGCCGACGGCTCGGTGAACGGGAAATACGACGGCAACAGCCGCGACGTGACCTTCTTGCCGAAGTACGCACTCGTGAACGTTTCGAGCGTGCCCGCAAGGTCGCCGAAGGTAAGACCGCGATCCACCGCGAGGCCTTCGATCTGGTGGAACACGGCAGAGTGGCGAGCATCGACGGTCTCGTTGCGATACGTGCGCCCTGGCATCACCGAGTAGATCGGCGGGGGTTGCGTTTCCATCAATCGGATCTGTACCGGCGACGTGTGAGTGCGCAGCATCACCTGCTCGGGTTCGCCGAGATCCACGTACAACGTGTCTTGCATCGCACGCGCCGGATGGCCGACAGGGAAATTGAGCGCCTCGAAGTTGTGCCAGTCGTCTTCGACCTCGGGACCTTCGGCAACTCGATAGCCGAGAGACACGAACACGTCCTCGAGCTCGCGCTGACACTGGGTCACGAGATGCAGATGACCACGACGCCGGCCGTGCGAGCCGAGGGTGAGGTCGAGCGGCGGTTCGGCCGAGCCCGGGGGCGCGATCTCGGCCTCGCGGCCCTCCAACGCTTCGGTCACGCCGGTCGTGAACGCGTTGACGGCTTGGCCCACCTTGGGTCGCTCGGCCGGGTCAAGGGTCTTGATCGACTCTTTGGCCCGGTTGACCGCTCCCTTCTTGCCGAGGAAGCGTTTGCGCAGGTCAGCGAGCTCGTCGACGGTGTCCGCCGCGGCAATCGCAGCCTGGGCCGCACCGAGATCAAGCTCCGAAAGGTCCATGAGTAGCCGGGAGTCTAGAGAACCCCCCGTCCCCCACTCGGGCCCATTCGACAGCCTCATTCGAATCTATTCAATCAATGTATTGATATATTCGTTTCGAGGCGCGAAGCTGGCCACATGATCGGACTCGCCCTCTTCGAAATCCTCATGATCGTGGTCGTCGGGACGATCCTGATCGTCGTGCTCGCCGGTAATCGGCCGCTTCCAGAGCGATTCATGGCGGTCAACGGCCTCGATCCCCGGCCGGACGACCTCGAACACGTCCGTATGGTGCTGCGCCGGACGTGGGTCTCACGGCTCGCTGGTGGTGTCGTCGGATTCGCATTCGGAGGAGTCACCGGCGCGACCCTTGG
>JANYLF010000174.1 GCA_025357995.1 Acidimicrobiia bacterium
GGACACCAGCAGGCTCGCGTCCTCCGTGGACAGTTCGCCCGCGCGGTGCTTACGCCAGATCGCCGACGGCACTTCGACGGCCGACAGGTCGGACACGACGATTCGTTCGCCGAGATCTGCAACCGTCGGACTGCACTCTTCGGCCACGTAGCGCTTCACGATCGCGGATGCGTCGACGAACACCGTCATTCGCCGCGTCCCTCGGTCACGTACGCCGACAGCGGCGTTCCGCTGGCGGCGCGCTCACCCGCGGCGCGGACGAGCTCGGGATCGGGCGGACTCCCCGGAAGGGGACGGTGTTCTGCGAGTACCCCGGCGTTGCGAAGCCGCTCCCGAATCCGTTCGATCTCCGATCCCGCCGCGTCGGGATCGGTGGCGGCCCGAAACACCAGGTTGGCCCACTCGTTCATCGATCGGCCCGAGGCGGCGGCGGAGCGCTTGACTCGCTCGATGAGATCTTCGTCCGCCCGGATGGTGACTTGCATGCAGGTATGGTAGCACTTATACCTCAACGAGAGAAGGGGCCTGTGTTTGCTCCTTGTTCAGCTCACACGGGGCTCAGCTCACACGCCGGCGGCGATATCGGAGCGACGGAGGAGGCCGGGCCAGGAAATGAGGTCGGCGGCTTCATAGGCCTTGGCCCGAGCGGTTGGGATATCTGCTCCTAGCGCGGTGACTGCGAGCACCCGCCCGCCCGCGGTGACCAAGTCGTCGCCAACGATCGCGGTCCCGGCGTGGAAGACCATCACGCCGTCGAGCGCGCCGGCCGCGTCGACACCGGTGATCACGCCGCCAGGCTGGGGATCGCTGGGGTAACCGGGGCTCGCGAGCACCACCGTCACGCACGCGTCGTCGCGGAACGCGACCGGTGACTCGAGGCGCCCCGTCGCAGCCTCCGCACAATGCACCGCAAGATCACTCTCGAGCCGGGGCACCACCACCTCGCACTCAGGATCGCCGAAGCGCACGTTGTACTCGATCACCTTCGGTCCGTCGGGCGTGAGCATGAGCCCGGCGTAGAGCACCCCGCGGTATTCGATGCCCTCGCGCGCGAGGGTGGCGAGGGTGGGGGTCACCGCGCGGTCCATGATGAGTTCCACCAGGTCGTCGCTGGCGATCGGCACCGGCGAGTACGCGCCCATGCCACCGGTGTTAGGTCCGGAGTCGTCGTCGCCTACCCGCTTGAAGTCTTGCGCGGGCGCGAGCGGAACACCCTCGAGGGTGCCATCGCAGAGGACGAGCAACGACAGCTCGGGGCCGGTCAATCCTTCTTCGATCACCACGGTTCGGCCCGCGTCGCCGAACGCCCGACCTGCGAGGTACTCCCGCACTGCGTCACGCGCCTCGACGATCGATTCGGTGACGACGACGCCCTTGCCCGCGGCCAGGCCGTCGGTCTTGATCACGTACAGCCCTGACAGTGTCTCGAGGTAGGCCAGCGCTGCGGACTCACCGGCAGTGGTGAACGTGGCGTGGCGTGCCGTCGGGACTTCGGTGCGCGCCAAGACCTCTTTCATCCACGCCTTCGAGCCTTCGAGCCGCGCCGCCGCGCGCGACGGCCCGAACACGGCTATCCCACGCTCGCGCAACTCGTCGGCCAACCCATCGACGAGCGGGGCCTCGGGACCGACGATCGCGAGATCAAACGTGTCGAGGCTCTCCATCGCGTCGTCGAAGCTCAGACAGGTGGCAATATCGGCGATCCCCGGATTGCCGGGACTCGCGACCACCGCGTCCACGATGGGCGACCGCGCCAGACCCCAGACGAGTGCGTGCTCCCGCGCGCCGCTCCCGAAGACGAGTACCTGCACTCAAGCCGCCCGGGGCAACACGACGGTTTGATCGCGGGCAGGGCCGACCGACACGAAGCTCACGTGCACACCGGTGTAGTCCTCGATGAACTTCACGTAGTCCCGCGCCTCGGGAGGCAACTCGTCGAGGCGTTCGGCGCGCTCGATGTCGCACTCCCAACCCTTGAACGATTCGTAGATCGGTTTCACTTTGTGAATCACCGACTGGTGGTAAGGAACGTGGTCGTAGCGCGTGCCGTCGTCACCGAGATAGCCCACACACACCTTGAGCTCCGCCAACGGCGACAGCACGTCGAGCTTGGTGATCGCGAGTTCGGTGCAGGTGTTGAGCCGGCATGCGTGCTTCACCATGACGAGGTCGAGCCAGCCGGTACGACGACGACGCTTGGTGTTGGTACCGAACTCCGCGCCGCGATCCACGAGGAGGTCGCCCACTTCGTTGCCCTCGGGCAGTTCGGCGGGGAACGGTCCGGCGCCTACCCGCGTGGTGTACGCCTTCACGATGCCCACGATGCGTTCGAGATCGCGCGGACCCGCGCCCGCTCCCGCACACACCGCCCCCGACACCGGATTGCTCGACGTGACGAACGGGTACGTACCGTGATCGAGATCGAGGAACGTGGCCTGCGCGCCCTCGAACAACACCCACTGCTGTGCGTCGAGCGCGTCGTGCACGATGTGCACGGTGTCGTCCACGTAGGGCTCGAGCCGAGGCGCGAGTTCGAGGTACTGCTGGGCGAGCGCCGCGGCGTCGACCGGTAGGCGGTTGTAGACCTTGGTCAACACACCGTTCTTTTCGCGCAGCGCGAGGTCGAGCTTCTCCCGGAAGATCTTGGCGTCGAACAAGTCCTGGACGCGCAGGCCGACGCGCATTGCCTTGTCGGCGTAGGCCGGGCCGATGCCGCGCTTGGTGGTTCCGAGCTTGGCGTTGCCGAGGTACCGCTCGTTCAGCCGGTCGAGTTCCTGGTGGTACGGCATGATGAGATGCGCATTGCCGGAGAGCCGCAGCGGGCGCGTATCGATACCGCGCGACTGCAGCATTTCGAGCTCGGTGAGCAGCACGTGCGGGTCCACCACCACGCCGTTGCCGATGACCGGCACCACCCAGGGGTACAGCACACCACTGGGTACGAGCTGGAGTTTGAAGACCTCACCGTCGACGACGAGTGTGTGACCCGCATTGTGCCCGCCTTGATACCGAACGCACAGCGACGCTTCCTTGGCGAGGTAGTCGGTAAACCGGCCCTTGCCCTCGTCGCCCCATTGGGTACCGACGACTACTGCTCCGGGCACGTTCCACCCCCGCGAAAAGGACCGGATCCTCGCGAGGAACCGGCCCACGACGTGACTGCACTCACGTTGGTGCCAGGTTAGTCGATGCTCACTCGACGTTGACCGGCTCCGCGCGGTGAAACACCAGGCCGTCCGGGTTCGCATCCACCTGGATAACGTCGCCGTCGCCGTAGGTGCCCTTGAGCAACTCCAGCGCGATCGGGTCCGCAATCTCCTTCTGCAACACGCGCTTGAGTGGACGCGCACCAAAGTCGGGGTCGTATCCGACCCGCGCCACGTAGTCGCGTGCGGCCTCGGTGAGTTCGAGTCCCAAACCACGAGCCTCCAACCGGGCGCGCAGGAAGCCGACCTGGATATCGACGATCGCCGCGATGTGGCGCTCGTCGAGCCGGTGGAACACCACGACCTCGTCGATGCGGTTCACGAACTCGGGCTTGAAATGACCGTGAACTGCGGCCATCACTGCCCGTTCGTCGCCTCCGGCGCCCAGGTTGCTCGTCATGATCAGCACGGTGTTCGAGAAGTCGACGGTACGGCCCTGACCATCGGTCAGGCGACCATCGTCCATCAGCGCGAGCAGCACGTTGAAGACGTCGGGGTGGGCCTTCTCGACCTCGTCGAGCAGGACGACGGCGTACGGCCGGCGCCGAACGGCCTCGGTGAGCTGTCCGCCTTCGTCATACCCGACGTAGCCCGGAGGCGCACCCACCAAACGTGACACGGAGTGCTTCTCCATGTATTCGCTCATGTCGATGCGCACCATCGCCCGCTCGTCGTCGAACAGGAAGTCGGCGAGCGTGCGGGCCAGCTCGGTCTTGCCCACACCCGTCGGACCGAGGAAGAGGAAGGAACCAATCGGTCGGTGCGGATCGGACAACCCCGCGCGCGACCGACGGATCGCATTCGCGACCGCGGTCACTGCGTCGTCCTGACCGATGACCCGCGCGTGCAGTTCGTCTTCCATGCGGACGAGCTTTTGCAACTCGCCCTCCATCAGCCGCGACACCGGGACGCCAGTCCACTTCGACACGATGTCGGCGATGTCCTCCTCGTCGACCTCCTCCTTCAACATCGCGTGGCCGGCCTGCAGCTCGTTCAGCCGCTCGGTGCGATCCTCGATCTCGGCCTCGAGATCGCGCATCGTGCCGTACCGGAGCTCCGCCGCCCGTTGGAGGTCGCCGTCCCTCTCGGCCTTCTCCGCGTCGGTCCGTGCCGCCTCCAGGGCCTCCTTGCGGCCGCGGATCTCGCCAATGCCATCCTTCTCGAGCTGCCACTGCGCAACCATCGCGTCGCGGTCTTCGTCGAGTCCGGCGAGCTCGGCCTCGAGCGCGGCCAGACGCAGCTTCGAGGCGTCGTCAATCTCTTTCGCAAGCGCGGCCTTCTCGATCTCGAGCTGGCGAATCCGCCGCTCGACCACGTCGAGCTCGTTGGGCATCGAGTCGATCTCGATCCGCAGGCGAGACGCGGATTCATCGACGAGGTCGATCGCCTTGTCGGGCAGCTGGCGTGCGGGGATGTACCGATCGCTCAGCACCGCCGCCGCGACCAAGGCGGCATCCTGGATCCGCACGCCGTGGTGGACCTCGTAGCGCTCCTTGAGCCCGCGCAGGATCGCAATCGTGTCCTCCACCGACGGCTCGCCGACGTACACCTGTTGGAACCGGCGTTCGAGCGCCGCATCCTTCTCGATGTACTTGCGGAACTCGTCGAGCGTGGTCGCGCCAATCATGCGCAGCTCACCGCGCGCCAACATCGGCTTGATCATGTTCCCGGCATCGACCGCGCCTTCCGCGCCGCCGGCACCGACGATCGTGTGCAACTCGTCGATGAACGTGACAATCTCGCCGTCGCTGTCGACGATCTCCTTGAGCACCGCCTTGAGTCGTTCTTCGAACTCGCCGCGATACTTCGCGCCCGCGACCATCGAACCGATGTCGAGCGAGATCAGCCGCTTGTCGCGCAGGCTCTCGGGAACGTCACCTTCGACGATGCGGCGCGCGAGTCCCTCGGCAATCGCGGTCTTCCCCACGCCGGGTTCACCGATGAGCACCGGGTTGTTCTTCGTACGGCGCGACAACACCTGGATCACGCGGCGGATCTCTTCGTCGCGGCCGATCACCG
>JANYLF010000181.1 GCA_025357995.1 Acidimicrobiia bacterium
CACCGCTCGCGTCGATCCGCGCCGTTGCCACCGATCTGCGCGACGACGTTCCGTACGACGCGGCGACGCGCGTGGAGCTCCTCACCACGGTGTGCGACGAGGTCGATCGACTCGACCGGTTCGTCGCCAACTTGCTCAGCATGAGTCGGATCGACGCCGGTGTCTTCGAGCCCGATCGCCAGGCCGTCGACGCGCACGAGCTGGTCGCCGATCGCCTCAAGCAGCTGGCGCCACTGCTGCGCGATGTGACCATCCGCATCGACATCCCCGACGACACGCCCCTCCTCGACGCCGACTACGCGCAACTCGAGCAGGTGCTGAACAACCTGCTGGCCAACGCGGCGCGTCACGCCCCTCCGGGAAGCGAGGTGTGGATCGCCGCGGTCCGCGACGGCACCGAGCTCCGACTCGAGGTGTCCGATCAAGGCGCCGGTATCCGAGAGGAAGATGCCGACCGACTCTTCGAGCCATTCGAACGCGGTGCGGGCAGTCGATCCTCGGGAATCGGGCTGGCGATCTGCCGATCGATCGTGGAGGCGCACGGCGGAACGATCTCGGTTCGTCGCACCTTCGGTGGAGGTGCCACCTTCTCCTTTACCGTGCCGATCCACCCGAGCGAGTTCTCATGACCACGATCCTTGTCGTCGACGACGAGCCCGCGATCCTGCGGACGTTGAAGGCGGGACTCACCGCACGCGGCTACGACGTGATCAGCGCCGCCACGGGACGCCAAGCCCTCAACGTGCTCACGACCCAGATCCCCGATGCGGTCGTCCTCGACCTCGGTCTCGGCGACATGGACGGCGTCGACATCTGCCGAGCCGTCCGGAGCTGGTCCGAGGTTCCCATCATCGTGCTCTCGGCCGAGGACTCCGAACACCGGAAGGTCGTCGCGCTCGACGAAGGCGCCAACGACTACATCACGAAACCGTTCTCGATGCCCGAGCTCCTGGCGCGCGTCCGCGTCGCGCTCCGCCGCCGCGGCGGGCCCGGCGAGGAAGAAGAGCTCGTGCTCGCCTGCGGGCCGTTGCACATCGATCTCGCGCGCCACGCCGTCACCCTGGACGGCCGGCCGGTTGATCTCACGCCGAAGGAATTCGCGATGCTCGCCGCCCTCACCCGCCACCCGGGCCGCGTGCTCACCCACCGCACGTTGCTGCACGAGGTGTGGGGACCCGGTTACGACACCGAGACGCACTACCTGCGCGTGTACGCGAGTCAGATTCGCAAGAAGCTCGGGGCCGACGGCGCGCGGATGCTGGTGTCGGAACCTGGGATCGGGTACCGCCTCATCGATCCCACCGAGGAATAGCAGGCGTCAGAACTCCGCGAGCGGGCGGCGATCCTCCACTTGCGGTTGTCGGCCCGTGCGCAGTGGCGCGAGTGGCGCGTCGACCATCAACGTTCGGTGCGTATGTCCCCCGAACGCCCGGACCGCCTCCTTCCATGCACCGAGACCGTCGCGATGCATCGAGGCCTGCTCGAAATCGGCCCAGTCGGCCCAGGTGGGGATCGACCAGATGAGGATGACTTCGCCCTCGGAACGCAACGCGGTCGCGAACGCGCCGACGAGCGAGATCCCGTACTCCGCGTACGCATCGAGCCCGCGCGCGTCGACCGCATTCAGGTAGTCGCCGGCCGCGCCATTGGCCAGACTCACGACCTCGTGCGCGTACACCTCACCGCGAAGGCCGTCGGCGGTCAACTCGTCAATCGTCGGGCTCCAGGGCGCCGGCACAATGATCCGGTCCTTGCCACCGCGCCGCAAGTCCGCGGCCGCGGCCCACCACTCCGCCAGCGATGGATCTTGCGTCCCGCCACCTGAGAACTCGTGCTCGAAGTTCCCGACCAGGCCATCCCATCCGTCGAGCTCCCAGAGGTTCACGACCTCGGGCCAAGTTCCGGTCGAGCCGACCGTGGCCCACACCCCGAAGCACAGTTGGTTGCGCTCTTCGCGTGCGACCGGGCACCAGTTGGCGGTCATGTGGTGCATGTACCGCGCGCGGTTGTGGCCGATGACGTCGATCAACTCGTGGATGTACACCTTGTCGTTCGGCATCGCATGACAACCTATATTGCGCACGTGCAGCGCAAGCCTGACCTCTCGATCGTCAGCGGTGCCTTCTGGGGCCGTAACCCGCACGCCGAGTTGGCGTGGATCCGACAGAACGATCCCGTCTACTTCGACGTCGAGTCGGGCGTATGGGGCATCTCCAAGTACGAGCACATCAAGGAGATCGAGTCCGACCCCGCCACGTTCTCCAACGCGGGTGGCATCCGTCCCGAGACCGGGCCGATCCCGATGATGATCGACATGGACGATCCCGAGCACCGCATGCGCCGCAAGCTGGTGGCGCGCGGGTTCACGCCCAACCGGGTGCGCGAGCAAGAGCCCGCGATCCACACGTTGGTGCACGACCTCATCGACGAAGTGTGCGAGCTGGGTGAATGCGACTTCGTGTGGGACCTCGCCGCGTGGATTCCACTGATCATGATCGGCGACGCGCTCGGTGTGGAACCGGACGACCGCGCCGCGTTGATGCGCTGGTCCGACGACCTGCTCCGGGGGCTCGGCACCGAAGACATGGATCTACTCGTGAAGGCTGGCGACGCATTCACGGGCTACAACGAGTACGCCGCGCGCGTCATCGAGGATCGCCGTGCGTGTCCCCGCGACGACCTCATGAGCATTCTCGTGCACGCGGAAGTCGACGGCGATCGCCTCGACGACCATTCGATCCTCCACGAATCGCTCCTCATACTGATCGGCGGCGACGAGACGACGCGCCACGTGATGTCGGGCGGCGCGTACCAGCTCCTTGCGCGACCCGAGCAATGGCGCAAGCTGCTCGCAAACCGCGAACTCATCGTTCCCGCCGTCGAAGAGATGTTGCGGTGGGTCACGCCCATCAAGAACATGGCCCGCACCGCGACCGCGACCGTCGAGTTCCATGGCAAGACCATCGAAGCCGGTCAGAAGCTGTTGATGCTCTACCCGTCGGCGAATCGCGACGAGGACCATTTCCCCAACCCGAACGTGTTCGACATCGAACGGGCGCCCAACGACCACGTGGCGTTCGGGTTCGGCACCCATTTCTGTCTGGGCAGCTCGCTCGCCCGCCTCGAACTCCGCGCACTATTCAGCGTGCTCCTCGACCGGCTACCGGACCTGCACCTGGTCGACGCGGCGGAGCCCGCGCACCGCGCCGCGAATTTTGTGAGCGGCTACGAGGGTATGAAGGTCGCGTTCACGCCAACCGCTCGTCGCACTCGCGCCACATAGCCGGCGTCTCTCTCGCTCGCGTCACGCATCGAGGAGCCAACGCACGACTTGGTCACCCCACTCCGGTTGCATGCTGTCGCTCCTCCACGCGACCGTTTGCGCAATCGTCCAGCCGCGCGCCCGGTCTCGGTCGAGTTCGAGGTCTCCGCACAGTCGGTCGAGGCGGTACCACACGTCCGTGCGCCTATCGCCGAGCTCGATGCTGCGGACAATCGG
>JANYLF010000185.1 GCA_025357995.1 Acidimicrobiia bacterium
GCGTGTGGGCGCGGGCACTGACGCGACCGCCGGTGCCGATGAGGGTTTCGACGGCGTCTTGATCGTGGCGAATCGCGCCACGCTGCGTCGCGCGTGCCGTGTCCGAGAGCTTCGCCTCGGCGCGGAACGTGGTCGCGGTGCGCACGACGACGCGCTGCGGTGCGAGCGCAACCCGGGCCCGCAGTGAAGCGACCACCGGCGCGGGCGAGATGCCCGCCGTGGGCGCGTTGGTCGGGCTCGAACCGGCGACTGCGGCCACCGTGGCAGCGGGCGCGCCGGGACCGGGCACGCTCACCAGGGTGGTGGTGTGTGCGGTGAGATCGCGCACGAAGATATCGGTAGTGGCATTCGTATCGCCGACGACGAGGTTGGTGGCGTCGGACTGGAACGCAATCTTCGTGCCGTCGGCGGACACACTCGGGTGGCTACTCGGGCCGTTCCCTTCCGCGCCGTTCGACGCCACGCTCACGCGTGTGACCACTCCGAGGGCATCGCGTACGAACACGTCGGCGACGCCATTCGTATCTCCAGCCACCAGATTGGTGGCCGTGGACGCGAACGCCGTGACCGCCCCGTCGCTCGAGAGGGCCACCTCGGTGCTCGCACCGTTGGGTTCGCCGTTGCCGCCCGGCGCGACCGACCCCCGTTGGATCACCGCACAGCCGGCGAGGACCGCCAAGAGCAACGCCACGAACCGTACGCGCATCAATGCCTCCCGGGAACGTGCGCACAAAGAGGGAGGAATCGTACGCCGCCGTGACGGCGCCCGTGACGGGTGGTTCGCCTACAGGATTTCTGCGAGCTTCATGACCGCGAACGTGGCGCCGGCCGGATCGTGAACCACGGCGAAGCGCCCCGCGGGAATGTCCATCGGGCCCATCGCCAGGCCGCCACCGAGCTCGGTGATCTGCGCCACCGAAACGTCGCAGTCCGCCACTGCGAAGTACGTGAGCCAGAAATTCGGCACTGCTGCCGGCATGCCCTCGGGCATCGGCATCATGCCGCCGACCGTGGCGTCGCCCAGCTTCCACTCGAAGTAGTCCATCGGGCCCTCGAGCGCCTGCGACTTCCACCCGAAGACCGTGTCGTAGAACGAGCTTGCGGCGGCGGTGTCTCGAGTGTCGAGCTCGTTCCAACAGAATCCGTACGGCTCGTTGACCAACCCGGCGCCCATGTGGATCTTCGCCTGCCAGACACCGAACGCCGCGCCGGTCGGGTCGAGGAACATGGCCATCCGACCGATGTCGAACACGTCCATCACCGGCATCATCACGGTTCCGCCTGCGCCGGTGACTCGGCTCGCGGTCTCGTCGGCGTCGGCGGTATCGATGTAGGTGCTCCACACTGCCGGCATGCCACCGGCCTGCATCTCCGCGCTGAGTTCCATCAGGCCGCAGACGAGGTGACCGTTCGACGAGCAGTTTGTGTACACCACGTTGGCGGACTCCGGATCGGGCATGTCTTCGAACGTCCAGCCGAAGAGCGCGCCGTAGAAGTTCTTGGCCGCGTCTCGGTTCGGGACCATCACATCGACCCAGCTCGGCGTGCCGGGGACATAGCTGGTGCGCGTGCTCATGGTGTTTGCTCCTTTGTCTAGATCAACAGGTCAGCGAGGCGATCGTGGTGCCAGCCGGTGGTGCCGAGCAGGGCCTCCGCGCCGAACGCGCGGCGGAGGAACAGGTGGAGGTCGTGCTCCATGGTGAATCCGACGCCTCCGTGGATCTGGATGCCATCTTTCGCCGCTCGTTTGGCGGCCTCACCGGCCGCGGCCTTGGCCACGTGGACGGCGCGGTCGCGGTCGTCGTCCTCCGCGTCAATCGCCATCGCCGCGTAGTACACCGCGCTCCACGCGCGTTCCACGTCGAGGCTCATGTCGGCGAGCTTGTGTTGCACGGCCTGGAACGAGCCGATCGGAACGTCGAACTGGATACGGTCCTTGGCGTAGGCGATCGTCATGTCGAGCAGACGACGCGCGGTGCCGACCATCTCGGCCGCGAGCGCGACCGTGGCGCGCGCCAGGACCGCGTCGAGCGCCGCGCGCGAGATCGTCCCGGCCGACGTTCCGGGAACTGCGGTCTCCACGTCGTACAGACAACGCGTGGTGTCGATGGTCTCGATGCGTTGCGCGGGTGGGGACGCGAGGAGCGTGACCGCGCCGTCGGCCGCGATCGCAGCGACCAGATCGACGGACGCCGCGTCGGGCACGAACGTCTTGCGGGTCTCCGCGTTGGGGTGCCACACGCCGTCGGCACCCGCGAGCGCGACAGTGCCGCTCGCGTGACCGTCGAGTACCGCGTCGAGATCGTGTTCGCCGACGGCTTCCAAGACCGGCGCGTAGAGACACGCCGTTGCGAAGAACGGAACGGGTGCCGCGACCCGCCCGAGCTCCTCCATGAACACGCAGAGATCGACGAGTGGGCCGATGCCGAGAGGCACGAAGTCGCTCAGGTGTTCCCACAGCGGGCGTGCTGCGGTGATGTCGTCGGTGTGGGCGCGTAGCAGCGACGGTGGACACTGATCCGCGAGCAACTGGCGCGCGGTATCCCGCACGAGGAGTTGGTCGTCGGAGAACGAGAAGTTCACGGTGGACAGGTTCCTATCGGGCGATGGACTCGGGGTGGCCGAGGAACCATCCGTCGATGTCGACCATGCGTCCGCGCCAGCGCACGTCGTCGGCGAGGACCGCGTTCCCGCTGCGAATGCGCGCGTGCTCGAGGTGCAGGAAGACGGGAAGGTCATCCTCGGCGTCGCCGGCCTCCTCCGGTTGTTCTTCCGCGAGCAATGCCAGGTAGCGCAACGGATCGCTGAGAACTGCCGCGTCCACGCCGCCGCGCGCTTCCAACTCCGCCGCCATGTTGCGCATGAACTGCGCGACGCCCACTGCGGTGCCCGAGATGAGGAGCCCTCCTTGCGCGACGGTGATACCGAAGCTCAGGCTCCCGCGATTGCACACACTCACGAGCACGCGCAGGATGTGGTCCGGCAGTTGCGTCTCCGCGACCTCGTGTTGGAGCTGATGCAACTCCGCCGCCAACGACGTTATGCTCGGCAGCTCCTCACCCGATTCGCCCATGAGCTCAGCGTACCGTCGTGCGGTTCACCCCGACCGCGGCAGTCCGAGGACGCGTTGGGCGATGATGTTGCGTTGGATCTCGCTGGTGCCGCCGGCGATGGTGTTGGCGAAGCTCACGAAGAAGCTCAATGCCCACCGCCCGGCTTCCTCGCCGCGTTCCTCGTCGACGACCGGCCCGTACGCACCCTGGATCTCCATACCGAGTTCGTACAGCGCCTTGCCCTGCTCGGAGCTGGCCAACTTCATGTACGAATGCTCCGGCGCCGAGGAGCCTTGGGCGAAGCTCGTGAAACCCTTGTACCCGAGCGCGCGCAGGCTCGCGGCGCGTTGGTAGCCCTCGGCGATACGGCGACGCACGATCGGATCATTGGCCACACCTCGCCGATGCGCGAGATCGACGAGCCCGGTGATGGTCTGTTCGAGACGCGCCACGCCTTCTACCCACAGACCCGCGCGTTCGTGCGCGAGTGAACCTTGGGTGATGCGCCAACCGTCGTTCAACGCGCCGACGAGATTTGCCGCAGGCACCTCCACGTCGGTGAAGAACACTTCGGCGAAATCCGCGTTGCCGTTGATGTGGGTGAGCGGGCGAATGTCGATCCCGGGCGTGTCCATGTCGACGATCAGCATCGAGATGCCCTTGTGCTTCGGAGCGGTCGGGTCGGTGCGGACGTAGAGGCAGCATTTCTCCGCAACCGTCGCGTACGACGTCCACACCTTCTGACCGTTCACGATGAAGCGATCGCCGTCGAGCACGGCGCGCGTTTGCAACCCGGCGAGATCCGATCCCGCGTTGGGCTCGCTCATGCCGATGCACCAGATCGCGTCGCCGCGGATGGCGGCAGGTACGAGCGCCTTCTGCTCCTCCGTCCCGAAGTCCAACAAGCTCGGCGCGACGATCGCGTATCCCGGGAAGTGCAGCGCCCGCGGAATACCGCGCGCCGACATCTCCTCGAGGTACACCATGGTCTGCACCGGCGACGCGTTGCGGCCACCGAGTTCGGGCGGGTACCCGGGAATCATCCAGCCGTGATCGAAGAGCGTGGCCTGCCAATCCCGCGCCCACTGCGGAATGATCTCGGCGTCGTGAACGCTCATGGCGAAATCGCGCCGGGGGCGCGTCTGGGGTGGTGCGTATTCGTCGAGGAACGCGATGAGTTCCACGCGGAACGACTCGACCTCGGGTCCCCAATCCAGGTGCACGATCTCGGCTCAGCCTTCGAGCGGTGGCATGAACGGCGGTATGGCGGTATCACGACCGCCGGTGAGCGCGGCGCGCGCCGCGGTCAGGGAATCGAGCGACCACACGTCGGTCGCGGCAACTTCGGTCGCCGGGCGCCAGCCTTGAAGCATCTGCGCCTTGCCGCCACCGACGGCGAAGACCTGCCCGTTGATGCCTTCTGACTCCGTCGACGCGAGCCAGATGGCCATCGCGGCCGCGTTCTCGGGCGCGAAGCGATCGAAGTCGCCGGCCTTGGGATTCATGAAGTCGCCGGCGACGGCCTCGGTGAGGCGCGTACGCGCGACGGGCGCGATCGCGTTCACCCGTACGCCGATACGTTCGAGCTCGCGTGCCATCACGATCGTCATCGACGCGATGCCCGCCTTGGCGGCCGCGTAGTTCACCTGACCCGCGTTGCCGTACAGCCCCGATTCGCTCGCAGTGTTCACGATGGCCGCGTGCACTTGCTCGCCCGTTTCCTTGCTGCGTTGGCGCCAGTACGCGGCCGCGAACCGACTCGTGGTGAAGTGGCCCTTCATGTGCACGTCGACGACGGCATCCCACTCGGCCTCGTCCATGTTGAAGCTCATCTTGTCGCGCAGGATTCCTGCGTTGTTGACCACCACGTCGAGCCCGCCGAACGTGTCGACGGCCTGCGCGACGAGCGCCTGGCCACCGTTCCACTCGGCGACGTTGTCGTAATTCGCGGCGGCGCGGCCACCGGCGGCCGTGATCTCGTCGACGACTTGTTGCGCCGGGCGCTGGTCGGAGCCTTCGCCGGTGGTCTCACCACCGAGATCGTTGACCACGACGGCCGCTCCTTCGACGGCGAGCAGCAGTGCCTCGGAGCGACCGATCCCGCGCCCCGCACCCGTCACGATGGCCACTTTCCCGTCGAACCGACCCATGCCGAATGCTCCTTTGACCGCCCCGTACCTGACGTGAGCGTCAGAGACTAGCGACGCGATTCAGCAGCGGGGGTCGGACCAGGTGAGGCGATCGCCGATGCAGCGAGGACCGGCGAACACGGTGAGGTCCGACGATCGGCTCACGGCGCCGTGAGAATCGGTCACGGTCAAGCGCACGCGGTAAGGGCCGGGCACGTCGAGCGCGAGCAACGGTCGCGTGGCGTCCGGATTGACGAGCACCCAGCCGCTCCCTGCCGGCGCCGCAAGCACCTGCCAATGCGGCGTAAGGGTGTCGTGATTCGCATCGCAACTCGCGCGGCTGTCGAGTGCGAGGAAGCTTGGCGTCGGCGCGTTTTCGACGTCGGGTCCGGGATCGGCTGCCGGTGCGGAGTTGCCCGCGACGGCCGACAGGGTGACCGCACCGTCGCGCGCGGTCTGAACGAACGTGCCGGTCTCGTTCGTGCTGAGCTGGCACGCGCCGTCGGCCCGACGCGGAGTGAACGCGAGGCCGTGGAGGGCAACGTCGGTCTTCGGCGCGACCACATCGACGGAACTGGTGCCGACGCGCACGCCGAGGCGACCGCGGTTCGCACGCGAGACCTGGAGACCGTTGGCCGCGGAAACCGAGCGCACCGAGTCACGGTTGATGATGCGCGGAGTGCCGTCGAGGTGACGATCGCGAATCCCCACGTGGCCGTCGGCGTAGTGCGTGGCGATCACGACGCGGTCGCCCGCGACGTCGGTCAGCCTCACGCGCACCTGTCCGTCGCGGGTGGCGGGCAAGCTCTCGATGGTCGGCGGGGCCTCTCCGATCCGAGTGGGGTACGCGATGCCCACGGACCGGGTCACGCTGTCGACCGCGGTCGCGGTGGTGTCGAGCGCCGTGTGGGTGAGCAAGGTGCGCCCGGGGCCTTCGTGATTGGTGGTCCGAGTGGTCAACGCGCTGGGGCCGGCGCTCGTAGCCAGGCCGGTGTCAACCCGTGCCGCGCCGTGTTCCCAGCGGCCGCCGACGGTTCCGGGGGTGTACGTGCCGCCACTCGTTCCGCCGCCGTTGCCGTGCGTCACCCAGGTGAGCGCGCTCCCCGGGGTCGCAGTCACGGTGTCGAACGTGACGAGGTAACGATCGTCGACGAACTCGAACCGGCGACGGAACTTCGCACCCGCGTACGTGCTGTCGACCTGCGCACGATCCCATGCGGGTGTGTCGGCCAGGCCACTGATCGTGGCCTGGCCGTCGACGGCGGGG
>JANYLF010000200.1 GCA_025357995.1 Acidimicrobiia bacterium
GTCCGCGAGTGGCACGGGCGCTCCGGCGGACGCGACGCCGGCGAGTCCGAGCGTGACCGAGAGGTTGGCGACCGGCGGTGCCGTCGTCGATGTCCCCGACTTCTTGTTGTCGCTCGAGCATCCGGCAACCAACGCGCCGGCCGTCAACGCGAGAGCGAGGATCGACGCCGTAGTGCGCGCGTGGAACGGCCTGAAGGAATGCATCAAGTCCTTCAGAATGCCACGTGACCGGCGCGCAGTGGTGTCAGCTGGCGGTCAACATGGTGCGGACTCGGTCCTCCGACTCCGGTGTGACGAGCGCGAGCACTTCGTCACCGGCTTGGAACACGGTGTCACCACGCGGCATGACTACGTGTTCCTTGCGGATGACCGCGACAAACGTGGCATCGCGGGGTACTTCAAGATCCCCGATCGCCTTGCCGACGATCGCGGAGTTGTCGGCCAGGGTCACTTCGACCAGGTCGGCCTTGCCGCCAAGTTGGAACAGTCGGACGAAACGCCCGACGCTCACGGCTTCGTCGACCAGCGAGGTGATGAGATGCGGGGTCGAGACCGCGATGTCGACGCCCCAGGTCTCGTTGAACATCCACTGGTTCTTCGGGTGGTTCACGCGTGCGATCACCCGCGGTACCGCGAACTCTTGCTTTGCGAGGAGCGACACCACGAGGTTGTCCTCATCGTCGCCGGTTGCTGCCACGACAACGTCGCAACGCTCAAGTCCCGCTTCCTTCAATGTCGAGACCTCGCACGCGTCACCTACCCGTAGGTCGATACCGGCGACGACAGGCAGCTTGTCGGCGACGCGCGGACTGCTCTCGATCAACAGGATCTCGTGACCGTTGTCGACGAGGGCGTTCGCGATGAAGGTGCCGACGTTGCCGGCACCGGCGACTGCGACGCGCATCAGTGGTGTCCTCCCGCGTCGTCCGACGCCTCGAGCTTCGATTGCAACGCATCGAGCGACGTCGCATCCACCATGAGATGGAGCACGTCGCCCTGCTGGCCGATCAGTGTGGACTCCGCGATGCGAGCACTCCCACCTCGTGTCACTGCGACGAGGTTGAATCGACCAGCCTCTGCAAGTTCGGTGAGGGACCGACCGGCCCACGCGGGTGGGAGATCGCGTTCCACGAGTGAGATCGAACCGGTCGCATCGCTCCAGTCCGCAGGATGCGCGCCGGGGATCAGTCGCCGGAGCACCTGATCGGTGGTCCAGGACACCGTGGCGACGGTCGGGATACCGAGGCGCTGATAGATCACCGCGCGCCGAGGGTCGTAGATGCGAGCGACGACGCGTTCGACCTGAAAGGTCTCGCGCCCGACCCTCGCCGACATGATGTTGGAGTTGTCGCCACTCGTGACCGCGGCCAACGCGTCCGCCTGCTCGATCCCGGCTTCGATCAAGGTCTCGCGGTCGAAACCGAACCCCACCACGCGGTACCCGCCGAAGCCGGTCGGGAGCCGCCTGAACGCTTCCTTGCGCTTGTCGACGACCGCTACGGTGTGGCCCAGCTTCTCGAGGAGGCCGGCCAGCTCGCTTCCGACGCGCCCGCACCCGACGACAACTACATGCACAATCGATCCCTTCGAAGAGCCCGCCGGGAATCGTAACGGCGAGGGTGGGGGTCGATCGGATCCCAGAGATTGAGCACGCTCCGTCCTGGCTTGGGCCGGGGCCAGCTGCTTGACTTGGTCCCCGATGCAGACGTTGGAACCCGATGCCGATAACCCGCCCGAAACGCCCGTCCGCAAGGGTCCGAAGCCGTTACCGGCCGAGTCGTCGATCACGCTCCCGGAGAGCCGCCGCTACCGGCTGAAGAAACGGCTGCTCGGCCCTCCGCTCCCGACCGACGCGCTGGAGCACGAGCGGCTCGGCATCCCCACCGCGTTGGCGGTGTTCTCGTCCGACTGCATCTCTTCGTCGGCATACGCGACCGAAGAGATCTTGCGCGTGCTGTTCGTGGCCGCGGGCGCGGCCGCCTTCAGTCTCGTGCTCGGCGTCACCGTCGCGATGTTGGTCGTCCTCTTCTTCCTGATCCTGTCGTATCGCGAGACGATCCGTGAGTATCCGACCGCCGGTGGCGCGTACATGGTCACGCGCGACAACTTCGGTCTGCTCCCAGCGCAGGTGGCCGGAGTCTCGTTGCTCACCGACTACGTCCTCACGGTGGCGGTGTCGACGGCCGCGGGTACGGCCGCGCTGATCTCGGCCGTCCCGGCGCTCCAGGACTACGCGGTCCCGATCACCCTCGCCTTCATCGGCATCATCGTGTTCATGAACCTCAAGGGCGTGCGTGAGTCGGGCAAGGCGTTCGCCGTCCCGACGTACTTCTTCATCGGGATCATGGGTCTGATGCTCATCATCGGCATCTACAAGTTGGTGGCCGGCGACATCGGCCTGATCCACCACGCGAAGGGAATGCTCGAGGCGAAGCATCAAGGCAACGCCGCCGATGGCATCTTCTACGGCGTCGGCCTCGCGGTGATGCTGCACGCGTTCGCGGTGAGTGGGAC
>JANYLF010000088.1 GCA_025357995.1 Acidimicrobiia bacterium
GTGATCGCCGATATGACACCCGACAACGCGGGCACCTGGCTCTTCCACTGCCACGTGAACGACCACATCCTCGCCGGGATGATGGCGCGCTACACGGTGGAGAAGTAGCGCGACGCGGTTGGCTTAACCTTCCCGGCGTGGGTCGATGGCGTCGTTGAGTCGGCGCCCGCGTTCCAAACGTTGAGGTTCGAGGGCGCCGTGGAGATCAGCGGCAACTTCTCTCGTCGCGAGGCTGAGGCGCTCGCCGCGGCCCTCCGTACCGGCGCGTACCCCGTCGCGGTTCACCTCGTCGGTTGACGCCGAGACGCGGAAGTCGCGTCAGGCGGGGGTGAACGCACAGGGCATGCGCTTGATGCCGTGAATGAACGAGCTCTGCAGGATCTCCGGTTCGGCGGTGATCTCGAGGTCCGGGAGGCGCTGGAACAGCTGCTCGAACATCACACGAATCTCGCGTCGAGCCAGGTTCGCGCCGAGGCAGAAATGGGGGCCGCCGCCGCCGTAGCCGACGTGCGGGTTGGGCGAACGGGTGAGGTCGAACCGGTACGGATCCGCGAACTGGCGCTCGTCGCGGTTCGCGGAGTTGAACCACATCACGACCTTCTCGCCTTCGGCGATCGGTTGGCCGGCGATCTCGGTGTCCTGGGTGGCGGTGCGCCGGAAGTGGATGACCGGCGATGCCCAGCGCACGATCTCCTCGACCGCGTTCACCGCGTGGGTCTCGAAGTCGGCGGCCCACAGGCGGCGCTCGTCCGGGTGGTTGTGGAGCGCCCACATGCCGTGACTGATCGCGGTGCGCGTCGTCTCGTTCCCCGCAACCACGAGCAGGATGAAGAACGACGCGAACTCGGCGACGGTGAGACGCTCACGGTCCACCTCCGCGTTCATAAGGATGGTGGCGATGTCGTCGGCCGGATTGGCCAGGCGGTGCTCGCCGAGCTCCATCGCAACTTGGTGCACCGACATGACCGCGGCCATGAGGTCTTCGACCGACTGCACGTACTCGGGGTCGCCCACGCCGAGGATCAGGTTGCTCGCCTCGAATACGGTTTGTCTCTGCGACGGTGGGACCCCCACCATGTCGCACACGATCGCGAGTGGCATCGGCGCGGCGATCTCGGCGACGAAGTCGCACTCGCCCTTCTCCGCGATCGTGTCGATCACGTCGGTGGTGCGATCACGCACCGAGTCGAGCAATTGCGCCAGCGCCTTGGGCGTGAAGCCGTGGTTGATCAATCCGCGCAGCTTCTTGTGGCGCGGGTCGTCCATGTTGATGATCGAGCCGATGAAGTCGATGAGGAAGTCGGGGATATCGCCGATGTTCGTGCCGCGACCAGAACAGAGCAGCTCCGGGTGCCGGCTCGCGTACATCACGTCGTCGAAGCGGGTCAGTGACCAGTAGCCGGGACCGGCCGGGAAGTCGCCGTAGTCAGGCTCCGGGTAGAATGCGATGGGCGCCTCGTCGCGGAGTCGCCGGAACCCGGCTTCGCGCTCCTCATCGGGTGCGGCCCAGAATTCGGCCTCGCTCAGTGGGACTTCGTCGACGATCGACATCGGTGCACACTCCTCCGGTGGGTGGCCCGACGGTAGCGTGCGCGCCTGATGCGCTACTCCGTGGGTCTCCCCGTCGATCATGTGCAGTATCCCGACGAGTTCGTGACGGGCGATGCCGTGGCCAAGATGGCCGCCGCGGTCGAGGCGGCCGGCCTCGACGCGGTGTTCGTGACCGACCATCCTGCGCCCGACGATCGGTGGCTCGCCGGAGGCGGGCACCACGCGTCGGAACCGCTGGTCGCGCTGGCGTTCGCCGCGGCGGCCACCCGACGGGTGATGCTCCACACCCACGTCTACATTGCCGCGTACCGCAACCCGTTCCTCGCCGCCAAGGGCGTGGCCACCTTGCAGAACATGTCCGGTGGACGCGTGATCCTGGGGGTCGCGGCGGGATATCTGAAGCCCGAGTTCGCCGCGCTCGGCGTCGACTTCGACTCACGCAATGACCGCCTCGATGAGACCATCCGGCTCATGCGCCGGGCGTGGATCGAAGACTCCGTACAGGTGGAGTCCGACCGCTACCGCTCCCGTGGCGTCACCCAGCTGCCGCATCCGGCGCCCGTTCCGATCTGGATCGGTGGCAACAGCACCGCGGCGATGCGCCGCGCGGTCGAGCTCGGCGACGGCTGGTCGCCGTTCCCCAATCCGCCAGTGATGGCGCGCGCCGTGAAGACCCCTGCGATCACCAACCTCGATGAGCTCGCGACGCGCCTGGCCGCGGCGCGGGCGTACGTGGAAGAGCTCGGCCGGCCCGAGCCGCTGACGATCTCGTTCTCACCCTTCGCGCGCGACGACGACCTTTCGCGGTACGCCGAACTCGGCGTCGACTGGCTCACGGTCGGTTTCAACGAGTGCACGACGCGGGCGGAATGGCTCGATCGCCTGGGCGAGTTCGCGGCGCGCGTGCGCTAACCCAGGCGTTCCGCGCGTTCGCGGAGTTCGTCACGAAACGGCGGGTCGGCAATTTCCGCGAGCGCGCGGGCTCGTTCGCGTACTGTCCGACCCCGCAGGTGGGCAACACCGTGTTCGGTGACCACAAGGTCGAGTTGATGCCGCGGCGTCGTCACGATCCATCCTTCGGCCAGCGCGGGAACGATGCGCGAGATACACACGCCGTCGACCACCGACGTCGACGGCATGCAGATGAGGGACCGGTCGTGGAGCGAGAGGCCCGACGGTGCGATGAAGTCTTCGTGGCCGCCGATACCGGAGAACTGTCGGCCCCCGATGGTGTCGGCTACGACCTGACCGTTGAGGTCGACCGTGAGCGCGCCGTTGATCGTGATCATGCTGCGGTTACGCGAGATCACCTCGGGTGAGTTCACGACGTCGACGGGCAGGAACGCCACGTCTTGGTTCTCGTCGAGCCACGCGTAGAGCTCCAAGGTGCCGGCCGCGAAGGTCGTGATCGACACGCCGTCGAACTGACCCTTCGCCAGATTCGAGACCTTTCCCGCGCGGTGGAGTTGCATGAGTCCGGTCGTGAACATCTCGGAGTGCACGCCGTAGTCGCCGCCGTCGCCATGGGCCAAGAGCCCGACGACGGTCGACGGGATCCCGCCGATGCCCGTCTGGAGTGTGGCGCCATCGGGGATGAGCGGTTGCACGTGCGCCGCGATGGCACGATCCACGTCACCCGGTACTACGTCGGGCAGTACAAACGGATCGAGATCGGACTCGACGACCACGTCGATCTGATCGAGGTGAACGCGGTGGCCGTACTCCGGGAGGAGGCCGCGCGTGCGGGGAAACTTCGGGTTGGTCTCCACCACGAGCACGCGGTCTGGGTCGGCGCCGGCCCGAGCAATCGCATCGACGGTCGCGCCCGCATGGAGCGAAAGCGAGAAGAACCCGTTGGCGTCGGGTGGGGTGGCGACGGTCGCCACGACCCGCGGTGAGAGTTGCTCCGCGATGCGCGTGAAGCGACGGAAGTCGGCGGGAACGAACTCGACGCGCGCGCCGCTGTCGACCAAGAACCGCTCGGCTGGTCCGAAGAACCCCGAGAGGTATCGCACCCCCGGCTTGGTGAACACCGCGTAGAGGTCGACGAGCAGGGCGCCGAAGACCGTGAGCTCCACCCAATCGTCGCGGTCACCGAGCGCGTGGAGGAAGGCCGAGGGTTGGCCCGGTCCGAGTGGGATGCCGAGCGAGTCGTGGGGATGAAGGAGCGCGGCCGCGTCCGCGGGACTCAGGATTCGGAGTGCCATAGCGGCACGCTACGCCCGACCGCGCGAACACCGCGGGCGTCGTGCGCTATTGCCGTTCGTTGTGCCAGGTGCGGAACGCGTCGAGCAGGGTGTCTCGGGTCGTGGCATCGATCGCCGCAACGTCGGCCGGCTCGAGGTGTCCGGTGAGTTCGACGACGGCTTGGAACTGGTGCAGCACTTCTTCGCAGCCCGGACACTCGTCGACGTGCTCTTCGAAGCGGGTGAGGTCGGCATCGGTGAGCGCTGCGTCGAGATAGTCGGTGACGCGTTCCACCAACTCTTGGCATGCCATTTCTTCGACGGTCGTCATGCGCTCATCGCTTCTGAGAAATACGTCTCCAACGCGGCGCGGAGCTTGGCGCGACCGCGATGCAAGAGCACTCGTTGGTTCGTCTCCGTGAGCTCGAGTGCGTTACAGACTTCGGCGCTGGTCCACCCCTCGATGTCGCGCAGGCGCACCACTTCCTGTTGATTGGGCGGGAGCATCTCCAACGCGGCTCGCACCACGGCGATGGTTTCGTGACCTACGGCGCGAATCTCCGGTTGGTCGTGCCAGCGCGTCGGGAACGCGGCCCAATGACCCGGATGCGGGTCATTCGCGTGCTGAAACCGCTCAGGTTCGAACGTGGGACCGTCTTTGTCGTCAGCGGCCAGACTCGCGAACGGAATGCTGCGCTTGTCCCGAACGCCGCGGGTACGGGCGATGTTCAGCAGGATGCGGTAGATCCACGTCTTGAGCGACGACCGCTGCTCGAACCGATCGATGCCGCGCAACACGCCGACCCATGTGTCTTGGACCACCTCGTCCGCGGCGGCGTCGGTCGCGACGTATCTCCGGGCCACGCGCCGCAACGGCGCGTTGTATTCCTCGATCAGGCTACGAAACGCGAGCTCATCACCGGCCTTGAGGCGTATGACGAGCTCGTCTTCCGACGATGCGAGCTCCTGTTCCATGGAGCCGCCATCTTGGGCTCTCCCCACGAGGTTTGCAATTTCGTACGACCCCGCGGTTACGACACCGGCGAGTTGAGATACGACCCGAGGAACGCTTCGAGCGCGTCGGGCTCGAGCGGACGCGCCAGGAGGAATCCTTGGCCGCTGTCGCACTCTTGGCGTTGGAGTTCGTCGAACTGATCGATTTCTTCGATCCCTTCGGCGAGTGTTTCCAAGCCGAGGCTCTTGCCGAGTTGCACGAGCGCGTGGACCAAGGTGTCGGCCTCGTGCGACCCGGCCATCGCGCTGATGAAGGACCGATCGATCTTCAGGATGTCGAGCGGGAACTGACGGATGTACGCGAGCGACGAGTATCCGGTCCCGAAATCGTCGATCGCGACGCGCACGCCGAGGGCTTTGATCTCGCCGAGACGGCGCGCGGTCGCTTCGGGATCGCGCATGATCGTCGTCTCGGTGATCTCGATGATCAGGCCGTCGGGGTCGATGCCGTTGCGCGCGATCGCGGTTTTGAGGTCGCGAACGACGCCGTCGGATTCGAGCTGGCGCGCCGACACGTTGACGGAGATCACGAGACGGTGTCCGTGCTCGCGCAGGATCGCGGCCTGACGACAGGCTTCGAAGATGACCCAACGACCGACGTCGACGATGAGTCCAGTTCCTTCGAGCATGGGAATGAAGGACGCGGGTTGCACAATCCCGCGCTCGGGATGCCGCCAACGCAGGAGCGCTTCGGCGCCGGTGACGTGGCGGTCGCGGAGATCGAAGATCGGTTGATAGACGAGGAAGAACTCGTCGCGATCGAGTGCGTTGCGCAGATCGGAGTGCAGTTGCGCTTGGTCGCGAATCACCGTGTGCATCTCGGGTTCGAAATTCACGACGCGGTTTTTGCCGGCTTCCTTGGCGCGGTAGAGCGCGACGTCGGCATCGCGGAGGAGCTCGCTCGCGGTGAGCCGGTCGCCGCTCGCGATTCCGATGCTCGCAGTCACGACGGCGAGCATCGGCGCGTCCTCAAGCTCGAACGGTTCGCGCATGAGCTCCATGATGCGGTTGGCCACGACCTCAGGCCCGTGATCCTCCGCGGTTTCCTCGACGAGGACCACGAACTCGTCGCCACCGAGACGACCAACGGTGTCGCCATCGCGCACCGCGGTCGTGAGTCGGGCGGCGACCGCCTGGAGGAGGCGGTCCCCGGCCTCGTGGCCGAGCGTGTCGTTGACGGTCTTGAACCCGTCGAGGTCGATGAACAGCACCGTGGCCGGGTCGCCGCGCCGGCGAGCCCGGGCGAGCATGTTGTCGACCCGGTCCAATACCAGGGCGCGGTTGGGCAGCCCGGTCAGCGCGTCGTGCAGAGCTTGATGACGGATCTGGTCGAGGAGGCGTGCATTCTGCACCGAGCTCGCGGCCTGCGCCGCGAGGCCGCGAAGTCGCTCGGGAAGTGCGTCATCGTCGCGTAGCCGATGGTCGTCTTCGGTCACGCCCACGATCACGGATCCGACGAACTCCGCGTTGATCGAGATCGGAACGGTTGCCATCGCGATGGTGCCGGTGCGTTGCATGAGCGCTGCCCCGGAGCTCGGCGCGTGCGCGGCGTCGGAGTAGTGAAATCCGTCAGTCATCGGCCCGCTGACGGGAGTCGCGAACGTGACGCGTTCGATCTCTTCCGAGGTCCTGGCCGCGTACCCGTGGGTGGCCGCAATCCGAGTATTGCCCGTGGCAGGGTCCGCGAGCGCGACCAACGCGCGATCACAATCTACGACCGCGGGAATTGCGAGCGCGAGGCGGTGGGCCATCTCGTCGACACTCGTGATCTCGGCCAAGCTCGTCGAGAGTTCGAGCATCACGCGGGTGGCGGTTGCGTCCCGCTGCGCCTCCTCGAGCGCGCTGGAAGAGTCGAGCGCGGCGGCGGCCATGCTCGCGTACGCGTCGAGCACTTCGATTTCTTGCGGGAAGAAGCGTCCGGGCATCGGGTCGACGGCGCTGAGAAAGCCGTACGTTGCCCGAGTCGAGGTGACCGGAACCACGAATCGACCGTTCTGCGGATCGGCGCCCGCGACGGTCGATGCAAGGTCTGTCAGCAAGTCCCGGCCGATCGCCGTTGCGGTGTCGTCGTCCAACCCGTGCGCGTAGACCTGGTGGGTCTTCGGGCGGGCGCCGCCGAGCACGAGTATGTGACCCGGAGCGGGAACCGCGCGTGCGACTTCGGTGACGATGCGATGGAGAACTGCTTGGACCGAGTCGGCGGAGACAAGGTCGTTCACGGTGCCGTGCAGCGCTTCGAGCCGCGCTTCGAGCAGCTCTGCGCGTTTCTCGAAGTACTCGGCGCGGCGCGCGGTGTCGGTCACGGGTTGCCAGCGCACCTGGATTGAGCATTGTGACGCGCCGTCGCACTCGCATTCCGTTTCGACGACGTCACCGGCCGGGAACCCGAACAGCATCGGCGTCATCGCGATCATGCCGCTCACGAACGCGCAGTACTCGGGGAACGGTTCGAAACCTTCGTGGATCTTCTGGTGCACGATCCAACTCGTGGCATCGACCTCCACCCCCCAGGCGTCGACAATCGCAGTGAGTCCCTTGCCGCTTGCATCGACCGTTTGGTAGAGCGCCGCGGGCGACCCGAGTGCTTGGAGTATCTCGGTGCGTTGCGCGCTCGTTGGCGGGATCAGCGGCGCATGGCGACCGACCTCGGCGAGATGCTCGATGCCGCCAAGCACGCGACCCGCGACTTCGAGAAGGTTGCGGAACGCCGGGTAGGTGCTCCACGCGCCGTCGTCGAGGAGTTCGGTCAGAGGACGGTGGTCGTCGGCTTCGGCCAGAACTCGATCAAGTGTGCCTTCCGGCGCGCGGTCGCGAAGGTGCTCGATAAGCATCCGCGTAGGCGTGCCGGAGAAGTGCCGGCCGACGGCTTCCGATTCCACAACGAATGTTCTCGCCTCGACATGGGCCCGAGTTGAGGGTCAACTTCGCCGGTGAGAACGACCCTTTCCGGCGAGATTGCGTAGTGATCGCTCCAACTCCTGAGCCAGGATGAGTTGCGCCGCATCCTGGGCGATGGGCCGCAGGGCGTCGAGGGCAGTCGCAAGTTCCTCGGGCTGGCCCTTGCCCGCGAAGGATTTGCCGGTCTCGGATTCGAAGAGCTTGACCAGATCGTCCGCGGCTTTGGCCAGGCGGCGCCGCAACAGGGCCGCGGCTTCGGTTCCGATGTCGATACTCACGCCGGCGTCGAGCATGCGCAGCGCGATGTCGAGGAGCGCGCGGCTCGGGGCGACGAACGTGCCATCGTCGTTGCGCGTCAGGAGGCCGGCATCGACCAGCTCGCCGACGAGCCGGCGCGGATGCTGGCCAAGGAGCGTTTGCACTTCCGCCAACGTCATCGCGGTGGTCTCGTCGTCGGCCCAGCTCGCGCGCAACACCTCGTCGACGCCGAGCCAATCGGAAACCGAACGATGTGGGCGGTCGCGGCCGACGAGTTCCTTGATCGCCTCGAGCTTGAGCCCGCGTTCTTGGAGTTCGGCGATCAGACCGAGTCGCTCGACGTGGGCAGTGGTGTAGCGAGCGTCGCGTCCGTCTTTTCGAGGGCGGGGAAGCACGCCTTCGGATTGGTAGTAGCGGATCGTACGGCTGCTCACGCCGGAGCTCTCCGCCAGCTCTTCGAGGCTGAGCTCAGTGGTCTCGACGGTCGTGGTGGTCACGCTGGTCTCGGTCATGCGACCAGTCTTGCACACTGTGACAGTGTTCACTGTAACTAAACCTTGACAGTGAACACTGGCAGGATCATGCTGGAGTCGTGCAGAACTCAACCGCAACTGCCGCCAAAGCTGTGCAGCTCATCGCCGCCAGCGAACGCCTGACCCTCGATCCCTTTCGGGATGTCGACTGGTCGATCGAGGTCGAGGACGACCGCCAGTATCACCTTCCGCCCGAGAAGCTCCCGCTGTTCGGCACGCCGCAATGGGATGCGATGAGTGAGGCGGAGCGGCGCACCTACAGCCGCCACGAGTGTGCCGCGGTGTGTGCCGCCGGGATCTGGTTCGAGAACAAGCTCATGCAGATCGTGCTCCGACACCTGGCCACCTTGCCGGTGACCGACCCGGCCCACCGGTACCTCCTCGTGGAGGTGGCCGACGAGTGTCGCCATTCGACGATGTTCGGTGAGTACATCCGCCGCGCCGGCACGCCCACGTACGCACCCGAGAGTGGTGGCAGCGGGCTCGATGCCGTCGACGATCTCCCCGGCGGCCGCGCGATGGGCTACCTGCTCATCTTGGCCGTGGAGGAACTGCTCGACACCACGAACCGCGCCACCATGCGCGACGAAAGCATTCATCCAGTTTCCCGCCAGATCGCGAAGCTGCATGTGCTCGAGGAAGCGCGTCACGTGAGCTTTGCGAAGACGTACCTCACCGAGATGTGGCCGACTCTTCCCGAATCCGAGCGCGCCGAAGCCGCCGCGATCGCACCGTTCGCGGTCGACTATGTGGCGCGGCTCATGGTGAACGACGACCTCTACGCGGAGCTCGGGATCGACGGTGGCGGCGACGCGGCGCGAGCGAACCCACACCACCAAGCGCGCATCGTCGGCGACTTGGCGAAGCTCACCGACTTTCTGACCAAGCTCGGCGTGATCGACGACACCAACCGGGCCGGCTGGGTGGAGCGCGGCCTCGCGGCCTGAGCCCGCCACGCCCTCCATCATCCTGCCTATGGCGGGCCGCGGGGGATGGAGGGGTCGGTGGGTGGGTTGAAGTGCCATTGGCTTTCGTTGCCTTGGGTGAGGGTCCAGCCGTGGTCGAGCATGTGGTGGTGGCGTCGGCAGACGAAGACGAGGTCGTTGAGGTTGGTTTCGCCGCCGTTGGAGTAGGGCGTCACGTGGTGGGCGTCGCACCAGTGTGGGGGTCGGGCACAGTCGGGGACTGCACACCCACCGTGTTGGTGGCGCAGGGCTCGTCGCTGGGCGGGTGACGCGAGGCGGACCCCGCGGCCGAGGTCGAGGACCTCACTGTCGGCCTTGACGACGCGTCTGAGGACGGCGTCGGTGAGCCACGAACGGATCAGGGAGCACGGGACGGGTCCGTAGCGACTTGTCTGGTCGTCCGGTCGCCACTCGGGGGACTCGGAGAGCGTTGGGCTCCCTCCCGACCTGTTCGCCTCCGCAAGCTACGGCTCGTCTCGGTCCAGGCCGGATTGCGACGTTCCCATCCCACGCCGCGACGGCCCGCACCGACTCCGCCTGCAACCGTTCCGCCGCCCGCGCCACCTCCAAGACGCGAGAAGAACGCGCCGCGGATGACCACCCCGCCCGCTCCTCAGACCGCAACAACTCCAGGCCGGCGGCTATGAGGGCGAGGGCTTCATCACCCTCGCCACCACCCCCGAACCTCGGGTCGATATCGGTCGTGTCGAACATACGTCCGTATTGTGACATGAGGGTGTGACCATGCGGAAAAGCCTAGATTTCCCCGGTTTCTCGTCGGTATACGACGGACCGGTCAGAACCGGCGCAACCACACTCGAAGCGGTCCGAGCGCGGTGAACCCCGCCGCGATCGCAGCCTCGAGGTCGGGTCCGGACTCGTACCCGACAATCGGTCGACCCGGATCGGTGTGCGCGATCCGATCACGGAGGCTGGACCAGGTCTCGTCGACATCGTGCCCACGACTGAAGACGTTCGAGATCCCAAGCACGTGATCGCTTCGGTTGACCATCGCACCCGCGACGAGCACGCCGTCTCGCTCGCCTGCCAACACGTCGACTGAGGCCTCGGAGAGGAGCGACGGCGTCAGGATCCCCGCCGCGTCGACGTCCGCACCGCGCCACGCGTGTTCCCACTCTTTGAAACGCGCGGGATCGGTCACCGGTACCCACTTGATTGGGCCAGTTGCTTCCGTGTGGGCACCGGGCGGGCGCGTGATCCACATCGCGTCGAACAGCACGTCGAAGCCATGCGACGCGAGTTCGAGGGTTGCAAAGCTGTCCTTGATCGAGCAGCCGGGCGAGGAATCGATCTCGCGCAGAACGGTCGCGGCGGTGACGGAGGGATCGAGCGTGACCGCATCGGGATACAGGGACGGCGTGCGCACCGCACTCGACCACAGCCCGGCTTCGAATCTGCCGACGATCCCATGCGACCGGCACACGGTCTCGCACCATTCCGCGTTGTTCCGTGCCGCGGCCGCCACGAGGTCGGCCACGGCATCGAACGGCATGCCGTCCAGCGTCGCACTCGACGAGCGGTTGTGCGCTTCATGAGTTCGCGTCACGCTGTACGACGATCACACGCGAACGAACGAGGAGTCCGATGGACGTACGCAACGTCGCTACCGTCACGCCCGAGGTCGAGCACAACGGCACGGTGCCCGTGTGGTGGCTCATCCATCCCCGCGAGATGCACGCGATCACCGACGGTGGGTACCTGGAACTGGCGAATGAGTTCGAGGTGGCGGTCGGCGGCGAGGTGTTTCCCCACACGCATCCGACTCACGAGTTCTATTTCGTGATGACGGGAACGGGCGTGATGATCGTGGGCGGGGAGGAGCGAGACGTGAGCGTCGGCGACCTCATCTACATCCCGCCCGACGCGGTCCACAGCCTGCGGACGACCGGCGATCAGCCGATTCATTGCTTCTGCTTCGCGGTCGGCGTGAAGGACGCGCCACCGATCGACTACACGAACCACTGAACCGCGACCCGTCGCCGACGTGACCCTTGCGTGGTTCTTCCGTTGGTTCGAGACGGATGTGCGTTGCGGCCGCTGAGCCGACAATCTCATGGCGTGGCCGGGCAGGGGTTCGACCCTCAGACGATCCGGACG
>JANYLF010000063.1 GCA_025357995.1 Acidimicrobiia bacterium
CACCTCGCCCTCGGCACCGCCGATCGCGCCTACATCATGAATCATGGTGAGCTGGTGATGGAAGGAACTGGTGAAGAAATGAAAGCAAATCAACAGGTGCTCGAAGCCAGTTACCTCGGCGAGGTCTGAGCCGCGGGCATAGCCTGCGCGCCATGACAGCAACGATCGACGCGACCCGGTGGGATCCGCGCGACCCGGGATTTCGGACCGACCCGTACCCGTGGTACCGCGCATTGCGAGAGCAGTCACCCGTGCACCTGCACGCCGACGTCGGCTACGTGATCTCCCGGTACGCCGACATCGAGGCGCTGTTGCGCGACGATCGGTTCTCGGTATCGACGCCCTCACCTTGGCGCGAGCTACTCGCGGAGCATGCCTCTCCCGAGCTGCGCATGCTCGGCGAGAGCACGCTCTTGTTCGTCGACGCGCCGGACCACACTCGGGTGCGGGCGCTCGTTGCGAAAGCGTTCACCCCACGCCGCATCGCGCTCCTGACCCCGCACATCGAACGCACCATCGACGGGATTCTCGACAACCTCGAGTCCCAGACCGAGTTCGACCTCGTGACCGAGATCGCCGATCCGCTCCCCATCCTCACGATCACCCACCTGCTCGGCGTTCCCGATGCCGATTGGTCCCAGCTCCACGAGTGGACCAACGCCATCGCGGCGTTCAACGAACTCCCCATCGACTTCGACGCGCTCCCCGCGGCCAACCTCGCGGCAACCGAGTTCACCGCCTACTGCAACACCCTCATCGACCAACGCCGCGCCGCACCCGGTGACGACCTGGTCTCCGCCCTCATCGCGGCCGAGGCCGACGGGCACCGGCTCGACCACGACGAGGTCGTCGGCATGCTCATCCTGTTGCTGATGGCGGGTCACGACACCACGAAGAGCCTCATCTCGACGGGGATGCGCGAACTCCTCCGCCGTCCCGAACAAGCCGCGTTTCTGCGCGACGACCCGACGATCGTGACGGCCGGGATCGAGGAGCTCCTCCGTTTCGAGAGTCCGCTCCACGTGGCCTCGGGTGGAGGCCGCTGGACCCGCGACGCGATCACGCTCCACGGCGTGCCGATCGAGCCGGGCGTGCCAGTGCGGTTGCTGCTCGGCTCCGCGAACCACGACCCCGATACCTACGACGATCCCGACCGGCTCGACGTGCACCGCGCGCCCAAGCCTCACCTCGCGTTCGGTAAGGGCGTGCACTTCTGTCTGGGTGCCGCGCTGGGACGGCTCGAAGGCCAGGTCGTAATCCCCCGGATCTTGCAACGACTCCCCGACCTCGAGCTGGTCCACGACGAACCCGAGTGGCGCCCACGGTTCGTCACGCGACAACTCGCGCGCCTCCCCGTACGCCGCGCGCCGCGTTGACGAGGGAGGACGAAGGAGAAGGTGCGTCAGCGGCCCCAGCTGCTGGTCTCGAGATGAGCGGAGTGCATGCGTTCGGGGTCGGCGCCGACCGCCTCCATCTCGCCCGTATCTTCGGAAAGGTCGATCCAGATATCACCGTTCTCGACGGGCATCTCGGTCGGCTGAGGAGGGACATCGAGCTTGCGCATGACGGACAAGGGTGAGGATGCAAGATCCGGCGTCGGCACCGTTGCTCGCCGGTGGTGCGAATACGGGGCACCCGGCGCGACCTTGTTGGCAACGACGCCCAACACACGTGGATGCGCCGAAAGTATCTGGCCGGCGCGTGCCAGCGCGGTTCGGTGCGACTCTCCCACTGCTGCGACCAGCACGATCGACCCGACCCATTTCGCGAGACCGGCCGCGTCGCTGACGGGGAGAGCCGGTGGCGCGTCGATGACAACGATATCGGCGATCGCCTCCAGATCAGCGAGCAGCGCAGCCATCGCTCGCGAGCCCAACAGCTCCGACGGTTTCGCCG
This sequence comes from Acidimicrobiia bacterium, assembly GCA_025357995.1. Taxonomy (GTDB): domain Bacteria; phylum Actinomycetota; class Acidimicrobiia; order IMCC26256; family JAENVU01; genus JAENVU01. The sequence goes on from JANYLF010000063.1 coordinate 1,897, forward strand.
GCTCAGGTCCCGCGGGGAGGAACAGCAGGTTTTCGATCGGTGTTCGCAACAGCGCGGCATGTTCCAACCCAGGCCGGTCGGCACCCGCCGCGCCAAGCTCGTCTAACAAGCACGAGAGCCCCTGCACGGCCTCACCCGATGCCACGAGCGGCGCCCGGTAGGTCCCGAACACCGTCGACAGGCGAGGCGTACGCAGATCAGCGTCGACCAACACGGTCCGGTACCCCGCCAAGGCGTACGCCGCGGCCAGGTTCGCGCTCACGAGCGATTTCCCTTCGCCGGCCACCGCGCTGGTCACGAGCAGGCTCGGTCGGCCGGGGTCGGTACTGCGGAGTTCGATGGCCGCTCGGAGTGCGCGGCTGGCCTCACTCAGCGCGGATCTCGGGCTCACGCGTACGGCCAATCGCGTCGGATCCTTCTTCGACCGTTGATCGCGTGGGAACTCGGCCAGCACCGGTAAGCCGGTCGCGCGCCCGATGTCGTCCAATGTTCGGACCCGATCGTCGCCGAGTTCGCGCGTCAACGCGATCCCGAGGCCCAACAGGAGTCCGACGATCCCACCGATCACACCGTCGCGGACCGGGTCGCGCTCCGCAGCCGCGCCGGCGGCGGAAGCCGGCGCCGCGATGACGGCTGCGCCTTTCTGGAGGTCGGCGAGCGTCTGCAGCTCCTGTTGACGATTCACGAGGACTTGATACTGCGTGGCGGCCGCGGTGAGCTGCGCCGACGCGGCCGGGGGTGAGCTCTTCGCGCGGACTTGGCCGTCGAGCTCCGCGATCCTGTCCTTCAGTGTGGCAAGTTGTTTCCCGAAGGTGCCGGAGACGGCCTGAAACGCGCCGACCACCCGCAACCTCCGCACCTCGATGTACGACTGAGCGAACGCATTCACGATCCGTGCCGAGCGATCCCGACTCGAGCTCGACGCGGTGATCACGAACAGATCACGATTGTTCACTCTCCGAACCGATACCGCGCGTCGAAGTTGCGCACTGCTGGTGCCGGCCAGACGCGCGACAACGCGCTGGACCACCTCGTGACTCGAGACGGTGTCCATCTGCGCAGCGACATCGACACTGGGATTCGGCGACGTCGTGCCACTTCCGAACGCGCCGATCAACGCAACCGGCGCATCGGTCGACAGCAGCACGCGCGCACTCGCCGAGTACTTCGGGACTCGCACGAACGAGAAACCACCGACGACCACGCCGCCGACGACTCCACACGCGAGCACCGACCACATTCTGCGTCTGAGTATTCCGCTCATCCCACGATGGCGCATGCGTTCACCTCCCGAGGCCGACGCTCGACCGAACCACGCCACCGCGCGGTTCCTGCACTCGAGACACCAGCCCGCATCGACCGTAACAGTTGAGGTAGAACAACACCAGTGTGGCTGCTGATTCTCATGTTACGTCCGATTCCGAGGGATTACTGCGGGTTTGGGCGCTGACGTCGGACGACGCCGCCGTCGTCGGACATGCGTCACCCCCGCGACAGCACCAACTCGCCGGGGTCGAAGGTTGTGAGGGTTCGTTCGACATCGCCCGACCGCAAGAGCGCTCGCGCCAACAATCCTTTCGCGGCCTTGGCCGCGTGACCGGCGGGCTTCCCGTCGGGCGTCGCCAACACCGGTCGTACCAGCTCGTACCGACTCGGGTTCGGGACCCACGCGCCCCGATGCTCGGCGGGGAGGAGATCCACGACGATGTGCCCCGCGAGATGCTCGTTGAGCACAGACGACAACGGTTCGCGCCAGAACGCGGCCAACCCATTCATCGGGGGAAGGGAGGCCGACAGCTTCAACCGAAAGTCGGGCACCGGATCGTCCCAGGCGGAGAGACCGGCCAGCGCGGAGACCACCACGACACCGTCGCGCGCCCGTGCCCGCGCCCGGGCACCGAGATCCGACGGATCGAGGTGTTCCCACACCACGCCCGAGAATCGAGTCCACGCCGGCCACGTCGGCGCGCCGACCAGCGCTCGATTCGCGCCGCGAGCCCGCGCCAGGAGGTCGCCGTGCGCGCCGAGCATCCGCTCGTTCCCACCGCGGGCCCGCTTGAGCGCGTTCGCCACTCTGAGCCGCCTCGACGCGAGCTGCGCGAACCGTCCCGACGCGGGTTCCCAGCCCGGATCGGCGCCACCGGGGACCTTGCCCTCCGACGGCGGCAGCAAGATCATGAGCACGCCGCATCCTGGCGGACCAACGCCGCGCGCTTCCGATCCACCTCCCGCCGGTCACCGAAGCTCATAGACTGCGGGTACTCGAAGCCGCCATTCACCACTGGGGACGAGACGTGGCTGTCACGCTCATGGAGAACGCGCGGAAGGGTCGCGACGTGCCGAGCGCAGTACTGACCCGGATCGGTCGACGCCTCCCGACCAAGACCCGCGGCGCCGCGGTCCTCTGTTACCACGACATCGGCACCGACGCCGCGAACACCACCGACTACTACCTCTCACCCGACTGTTTCCGCACGCAGCTCGAGGGGATCCGCGCGTGGGGATTCACGTTCGTGCCGTTCGCGGAGATCGTCGATCGGCTGCTCGCGGGACGTGATCTCGACGGTCTGGTCGCGGTCACATTCGACGATGCGCTCGTCGGTATCCGCGACGCCGCCGCGCCGATCCTCGCGACACTCGGGATCCCCGCGACGATCTTCGTGGTCACCGAAGTACTCGGCATCGACCCGCCCTTCTGGCCGGGCGCGGCACGCACCCTGACGGCCGACGAGTTACAGGCACTCACCGCGAGCGGACTCATCACGCTCGGTTCGCACACCTGTACGCACGCGTCGCTGCCCCAGGTCCCGGATGACGTACGAACGCGCGAGCTCCGCGACTCGCGCGATGCGCTCGTGGCGCTCGGCGGCGCGCCGGCAGATCTCCTCGCGTACCCGTCGGGCCATCACGACACCGCGACCGAAGCCGCGGCGGCCGCCGCGGGATACCGCGCCGCGTGCACGTTCTCGTTCGGCCGCGTGACACCCGCCACCGACCCGTTCGCGATTCCCCGCTTCTGCATGCACACGGGCCAGACGCCGTTTCACCTCGCGCGCCTGCTTGCCCGCCGGCCCGTCGACTGGTAACGCCCACCTCTTCATCGTCGCTCCCCGCGGGGGTTGTCACACCCCCTGAGTAGGTTGCGCGTGATGGGGAACACCACCGCGGCCGAGGTCGAGCAGCTCTTCGTGAGCGTCGCGCACGCGACGACGGCGAATGTTGTCGCGTGCCAGCGGGCGTTCGATGTTCTGCTCGTCACCCCGCGCGAACTGGTAGCCCGGGCCGCCCAAGCCACCACGCGGCGCCAACTCCCGACAGCCTGGAGCAACGGATGGCAGCCGTCGGAACTCCACCGCCAAGTCCGCCGCGCGACGAATGCCACCGGCGCAAAGCTCGCGCTCGGGTTGATCGCCAGCGACCATCGCGACCGCGACCCCCTGACCCTCGACGCGCGGTGGGTGGCCCAGCTCGGCGCGCTCGGCCTCCCGAAGCGGGTCGACGACGATTGGATCGTCACGTGGGCCGCGATCAGCCGCATCGACGAGATCGCCTTCGTCGGGCTCTTGGTCGATCTCCTGCGCAGCATCACCCGTCTCCGCCCGATCTCGGTCCTTATCCCTCCGCCCGGAGCCACGGCTGACGTCTCCACGTTCGCGGATCTCGATCAACCGCTCGACGACCCGATGTTGGAGCGAGTCCGTGCGCTTCTCGCCAAGGCCGAGTCGACCGATTTCGTTGCAGAGGCCGAGGCATTCACGGCGAAGGCTCAAGAGCTGATGGCGCGCTACTCGATCGACGCGGCGATGCTCTCGGCGCGCACGACCAACTCGGATAAGCCCATCACGATTCGGATCCCGGTTGACAATCCGTACGCCGACGCGAAGTCCCTCCTCTGCCAGATCGTGGCCGCGCATTCGCGGTGTCGGGCGGTCCGGCTCACCGAGTACGGCCTGTCCACCATCGTGGGTTTCGCATCCGATGTCGCCGCGACGGAGATCCTGTACACGTCGTTGCTGGTCCAAGCCCAGGCTGGCCTGCAATCGGCCACCGTCGCATCCGGTGCGCGTGCGGGCGCACGCACACGCACCGCGTCGTTCAAGACCGCGTTTCTCCTCGCGTACGCACACCGTGTGGGCGAGCGACTCGAGGAGATCAACGCGTACATCACCCAACGGGCCGAGGCCGACATCGGGACCGCGCTCGTGCCTGTCCTCGCGGCACGCACCGCAGCGGTCGACGACGCCGTCGCCGAGCAGTTCGGCCGGATCGAAATGTCCCGACCGCGCGGCGCACGGGACGCGGCGGGCTGGGCCAGCGGCACGCTGGCCGCCGATCGCGCCAGGTTGCACCTCGGCGACCTCCGCGATCAATCCGGCGCCCGCCCCTCGCCGCAGGCTGTCGTCCCCGGCGCGCCGGCTGCCTGAGCAAACCACATCCCACGACGGCCTCGGCGCACCGGAGCGGACCTCTCAATCCGGCGCCCGATACGGTCGGACACATGGATCCGGATCCGCGAGTCGTGCTCGACGCGCGGCTCGACGGAGGGCAGGTCTGGATCGTCACCGACCCGGACGACACACTGCGCACGCCATCGGCTGAGCTTGCGCCCATCCTCGGGGCCAAGGCGCGACCGCAATTCCGGTCGTTCTGGGTCGCGCCCACCGGGTTCGAACGGCGCTGGACCGTCGCGGTCGACGAACCCACCGCGTTCCGAGCACTCCTCGAACACCAGTGGCCGGTCTCCCCCGCGCTGGGCGCGCTCCTCGAGGTCTACGTGGAGGCCGAGCAAATAGTCGAGCGCGGTCACGTGCTGCCCGCGCCGGTGCCCAACGCGTCGGTGGGGTGGGCCGCGGCACCCGACCGGACCGGTGTCGAGCGTTGGCGCGCCGCGGTCGACGCCGCGCGCGCTCTCCATCCCGACGCCAACGAACTTGCCGATCTCCTCGTCCACACCATCGCGCTCACCCACATCGGCGAACTCCCGCGCTCCATCCACGGCCGCGCGCCGACGCCTGCGATGTTGCGCTGGTCGCAGCGCGTCGCGGCTCGGCGGCGGACCGGGGGGAGTCTCGTCTTGCGACTCGACGAGTCACCCGACGGTTTCGTGATCGTGCCGTGCGTGCAGGCGCGCCGTGCCACCACCGTGATCGTCGCGCTCGATGCCGACGACGCGAGCAGCGACGAAACCGCCGCGGACGCGCTCGGTGCTCCCACCGAAGACCTCACCGAGCTCATCGGCCACGAATGGCACGCGGCCGGCCGGGCGTGGGCCATGCTGCGCGATCGGCGACCGACGCCAATCAACCTCGAGCTCAGCGACGTGATCGAACTCGTGGAACGCGCCGCGCCCCGTCTCGACGATGCCGGTATCGCAGTCATGCTCCCGGCCCACCTCGGGCGGCGCCGCACCGCGACCCGTCGACTCAAGGTGTCGGGCCAAGCCGCCGGCCTCGACGTCGCGAGCCTCACCCTCACCGGCGAGGTCCGCATCGACGGAACGATGCTCACTCCGGCCGAGCTCCACACGCTCGTACGCGCCCAACAAGACCTCGTTTCGGTGGGGGGTCGGTGGACGTTTCTCGCCGACGGTGAACGCGCGCGTATCGCCGCGTTCGTGCGTCGGCTCGGAGACGCGAACGCGGCCACCGTGCTCGAAGCCGCGGCGGAAGCAGCCACCGACGACGACACCGAGCTCGACGTGGAGATCGATCCCACGAGCTGGCTCGCCCGCGCGCTGGTGGGCTCGTGGCAACCCGCTACGGCCGAGCGGGTGACGGTCCCCGCCGCCGTCAAGATCCCACTGCGCCACTACCAGGGCGACGGGCTCGACTGGTTGGTGTGGCTCGAACGGAACCAGCTCGGCGGGATCCTCGCCGACGACATGGGGCTCGGAAAAACGGCGATGCTGCTCGCGCTCGTCGCACACGATCACGCGGGTCCCACCCTGGTGGTCGCGCCGACGTCGGTCGTAGGGAACTGGGTCCGCGAATCCGAGCGGTTCACACCGGGCCTGCGGATCGCGGTGCACCACGGAGGCACGCGGGGTGATCCCGTTCCGACGGCGGCACAGTCCGACATCGTCGTCACGAGCTACGGGCTCTTGCGTCGAGACGCGCGCCTCGCGACCGTCGCGTGGCACCGGGTGGTGCTCGACGAAGCTCAGGCCATCAAGAACGCCCAGACCGCCACGGCCAAGGCCGCACGCGCGCTCACCGCGACCCATCACATTGCCGCAACCGGCACACCCGTCGAGAACGACATCGACGAGCTGTGGAGCATCATGCGGTTCGCGAACCCGGGTCTACTCGGCAGCCGCGCGTCGTTCGGCGATCACTACCGCATGACCGGCGAGCCCGACGATGACGACGCTCGGCTCGCGCACCTCCGCGCCAGAGTTGCGGCCTTTATCTGTCGGCGGACCAAGACCGATCCGGGCATCGTCGACGAGCTGCCCGAACGCATCGTGGTGCGCAACGACTGCATGCTCACGCCGGAGCAAGTGGCGCTCTACGAATCGACGGCCGCCGCGATGCTCGGAGACGTCGAAGGCGCGCCCGACGAGAAGCGCCGACGACTGCACGTGTTTGCCGGGATCGCGAAGCTCAAACAGATTTGCAACCACCCCGCGAGCCTCATCGAATCCGATACGTCGGATCTCGCCGGGCGTTCGGGCAAGCTCGACCGGTTGGTGGAACTCACCCGCGAGATCCTCGCGGAGGACGAAGCGGTCGTGGTGTTCAGCCAGTACTCCACCTTCCTGCGCCGCGTGGCGCCGCATCTCGCGGCACAGCTCGACGTGCCGGTGCCGATCCTGCACGGTGGCGTGGCCCGCGCTCGGCGCGACACCATCGTCGAGAAGTTTGGAGCCGAGCGCGGCGCCGGGGTGCTCGCGGTTTCGCTGAGGGCCGGTGGTACCGGGCTCAACCTCGTGCGCGCCAACCACGTGATCCACTTTGACCGTTGGTGGAACCCGGCCGTCGAAGACCAGGCCTCGGACCGCGTATGGCGCATCGGTCAGACCAAAGGGGTGGTGGTGCACACGCTGGTGTGCCCCGGAACGATCGAGGAACGCATCGCGGCGGTGATCGAGCGCAAGCGCGCGCTCGCCGGATCGGTCATCACCTCGACCGACACGCTGATCACCGCGCTCGACTCCACCGAGCTCGCCGCGTTCGTGGCTCTCGACCTGACCCAAGCGACCGGCGCGTGAGACCGCGATGAGTTGGTGGGACGAGTGGGGTCCGGCCCTGCCGGTCGAGGGTGGGCTCGTGGTATCGGGCACGATGCGCGCGGCGCGCCTCGGAGAGCGGCCCAAGAGCGTCGGGAGCGACATCATTCGCCGGATGCTCGAGAGTGTGAACACCGGGATCGCGACGCGCGGTCGCAGCTACGCGCGGAACGGACAGACGGTGACCATGACCATCGAGAAGGGTCGTATTCACGCGACCGTGCAAGGGTCCGCCGCGACGCCGTACTCCGTGACGATCGCGTGCACGGTGCCGGAAGATCGTCGCCAACGGCTCATCGAGGCATTCGAGCACGCGCTCGTCGATCCGTCGAAGGGCATTCCCGCGCGCGGCACCCCGGCCCTGCGCGACGAAATCGATACCTGCGCGCTGCTCGACGGCGTCGACATAACGGCGAAGTGCACCTGTCCATACGGGGAAGTGTGCAAGCACTGCATCGCGCTGGCCTACGTGGCGGCGGATCGCCTCGACGGATCACCGATCGCCGTGGCCACCTTCATGGGTGTGCGCGACGACGACCTGTCCGCGGCAAGGGGCACGCGTGATTCCACGCCCAACCCGCCGAGCGTTCCCGAATATGACGCGCGTCGCCAAGCCAAACTCGCGCGCACGCTGGCCCGCCTCGACGGGCGCGCCGCTCCGAGCGCCGACGACGTCATCCGTCGCGCCAGCAAGGTCTTGCGGCCACCCGCGTCGGTCGCGGAACAACTTGGTCTCGGCCCCGCCGAGGAACGCTCATAACTCGAGTCAGCCGGCGTGGCGAATACGGGCCTCGGCGATCACCCGAATGAGCTCCGCAGTCGTCTTGCGCGCGTCGAAGCGATCGTTCGCCCGCGCGAGCGCCGCGGCACCCATACGCGCCCGAAGCTCGTCGTCCCCCAGCAGCTTTTCGATCGCCGCCGCGATCGCGATGTCGTCGCCGGGCGCCACCATCAGGCTCGTCTCACCGTCGACCACCATCTCGGGGATCCCGCCGACGGGCGTGGCGACGACCGGAAGTCCTGCGAACATCGCCTCGAGTACCGAATACGGAGACTTGTCGATCTCGCTCGGGAGCGCGAACACCGCTGAGCGGGCCAGCATCGCGGTGAGCCGAGGGTCGCCCGGCCTGAAGTCCGAGAACACCCGCACGCCGGGCTCGGGTGTCACTGGTTCGGGAGTCACCAGATTGAGCACGCACTGGCCCCGCAGGCGCGCGCGAAACGCGCGCAAGAGTGCCCAACCACCCTTGCGCTCCATCGAGTTGCCGGTGAACGTCACTTCGGGCAACGCGTTGGTGTCGACCTCGACCTCCGGCGCGGGTTCGGGGGGAAGGATGCCAAACGGGATCACTCGCAGTCGGTCCGGCCCGAGGTCGTAACGATCACGGATCGCGGTCGCGCACCATTCGGACTGCGCCACCACAATCGTTGCCGAGCGAAACACGCGTTCCTCGAAGTGCTCGCCGACGCGCGCAGTGGCAGGTGTGAAACGCGCGGGGTGACGGAACGGGAGTTGTACAGAGTTCTGCGCGGCCGAGCCGTCGGTCGAGACCACCGACGGATGCGCGCGCAATTCGTTGGTCGATCGCAGAGCGGCGTGTTGAGAATAGATGTGGATCGCGCCGGTGGCTCCGGCGGCGATCGCCTCACGCAACATTCGACGCGCAGTGGTCGACAACGCGAGCTGCGAGCGGATCGGCGCAAGATCGATATCGACACGCGCCAAGACTGGAAGCCGCACGCCGACGACGCGCCGGACGAACGAACGCGGAGGGATGTCGAGCGCGAGACAGTTGATCTCAGGGTGGAGCGCCAGCGCCCGATAGATGTTGAGGTGCATGGTGGCGTGGCCGCCGATGTTCTCGTTGACCAGGATCAACCGACCGACGTCGGGCCACGGCTCTGCCATGTTCATCGCCACCACTACGCGCGTATCGGGACAGCACGCCGTGTACTCGAGCCCGAAATGCGTGACCCGCTGGGATCCGGCAGCGCACGCACGATGAGCTCGACCGCGGCGTAGACCGCCTCAGCCGGACCGATTTCATCGGGTCTGAGCAGATTGGCCATGATGCGCAGCACCCACTCCATAAGCGTGCGCGAATGCATCCCCACCCGGGTGAGTTCGCGCATGACCGCGGGGTTACCGATCAACTTCACGAAGATCCGAGCCACCTTGAAGTACAGGCCGTACACCTCGTCCAAGCGGTCGGGGTAGCGCGCCAGGGCCAACCCGTCTCCAGTGGTCAGCGCTTCACCGACTGCGTCGGCCACCATCCGCCCGGTTTCGTACGCGTACGCGATGCCCTCGCCGTTGAAGGGGTTGATCGAACCGGCGGCGTCGCCGGCCACGATCCAGGTGGGACCCACCTTCGGCAGCACCGAGCCGCCGGTGGGGAGCTTGCCGCCCGTCGGTGGACCGCAGGACGTTTCTGGCGAAATCCCCCATCGAGCGGGCGCGGTCGCCACGAACGCGTCCATCAGCCGTGACGTGTTCACGGCCTTGAACCCGGTGAACGTGTCGAGCAGACCCGCGCCCACGTTCACCGTGCCGTCGCCAACGGGGAAGATCCAGCCGTAGCCCGGCATGTGATTGCCCTCGCGGTCGCGTAGGTCGAGGTGCGACTCGATCCAGGGGTCGTCGTGGAACGGACTGGTGAAATAGCCACGAATCGCCATACCCATCGGATACGACCGGTCCCGTTGGGTGCCAAGCGCTCGCCCAAACCGAGAGTTCGCGCCGTCGGCCACCACCACATACTTGGCTCGCACAATCTCCGTGGTCCCCGACTCTTTGCGGTGAATTGCCGCGCCGACGACGAAACCGGACTCCACGACGGGTTCGAGGGCCTCCGAGGCCTGCCACAAGGTTGCGCCGGCCTTCACCGCCCGATCGGCCACCATCTGGTCGAGATCACGGCGACGCACCACGTACCCATGCGACGGGAAATCGGGATGGCTCGGCCACTCCAACTCGAGCGTGATGCCGTGGGCAATCGATCGCAGGCCGTCGTACCGGTGGAAGTCCTCGAGCGGCGCACCCAACCCCATATCGGTGAGCTGTTTCACAGCCCGTGGCGTCAGGCCGTCGCCGCACGTCTTCTCCCGCGGGAACGTCTTCTTCTCGACCACGAGCACGGAATGGCCCTGCTCGGCCAGCCAGTATGCCGCCGCCGCGCCTGCAGGCCCTGCTCCCACCACCAGCACGTCGACTCGTTGGTCGCCACGACGCGCCACCGCGCTTGGTTCGGACACGCATACATCGTCCCACGCCGACGCCCGTCGGGGCACACGCAAAGATGTGGCTCCGAGCCACTCGATGTGTCCATCCGCGATCTAGCGTGGTAGAGAAACGCCCCGCAGAAGGGTCCGGGCGCGATATCGGGGACATCGGCTCGCCCCAGGAGGGATCAACGGTTCATGCCCAACGTTCTACGCAACCTGGGGAACTGGTCCGGTCTCCATTTCCTCGCGCCAAATGGGCGACTCATCTGGTTCAGCCTCATCACGTTCGTGCTGATCGGTCTGGTGATGCGCAAACTGCGCACCCCGAAGCCGGACCGCCCCACCACGTGGGCCGAGGCCATGGCCGGCGCGTTCTTCACGTTCGCGATGTTCCTCCTCATGTACGCGATCATCCCGAGCGAGTTCATCGGCGCAACCGACAAGTACTGGCGTCTTTCCACCAACCGGTACATCATCAAGTCGACGACCGCAGTCCCGTTCAACCACGCGTGGAACTGGCCGTTCTCGATCGACCTTCAGCACGGCCTCCGCGACATCCTCGTCGTGCTCATCTACCTCATCTTCTTCGGTCTCAACATCGCGGTATTCGTGTTGTGGCAGAAGCGCCCGACGGTGAGTGAAGCCGCCGAGCGCGAACCGGTCCCCGTGGGCACATCGCGATTCGGTCGTCCCCTGAAGGCCAAGGCCTGACATGGCGAAGACCGACGCGAACCCGCCGATGCCGGAGTTCGTGACCGACTACGTGCTCCAGGAGGTGGACCCCACCTTTCTGACCGCCGCGGTCAAGCCCAAGCAGTTCCTGCACATCGATCAATCCGAATGCATCATGTGCGAAGGCTGCGTGGACATCTGCCCCTGGAAGTGCATCCACATGGTGTCGGTCGGCGCGATCGACGCGGCCGTCGGCACCGAACGACCCGGCGAGGACCCGCGCGACCACGTGGCGTTCATCGTCGACGAAGACGTGTGCACGCGCTGCGCTCTGTGCGTAGATCGGTGCCCGACCGGTGTCATCATCCTCGGCAAGTTGGCGCCCCAAGACGCGGCCGGCGACCCACACTCACGCACCAACCGCCACGGCTACAGCTACGGCGTCCGGTTCTAAGACCCACACGACGGTAAGGAGAAGCGCTCGTGGCCAACGGCAACGGGAGCAACGGGAACGGTGGCGGCATCGGCGTGAAGCTGGGCGCGCGCGCCAAAGAGATGGGCGACAAGGTCGGCAACTCGCAGGTCGTCACGTCGATCGTCCGACCCGGCTCCATCTTCCGCAAGGGCTACACCGACAGCCCGAGAAACCGCTCGTACGTGATCATGAACAGCGTGCTGTACCACCTCCACCCGGTGAAGGTGAAGCGCCACGCGGTCAAGGTCAGCTACACGCTGTGTCTCGGTGGACTGTCGTTCTTCCTCTTCATTCTGCTCACGGTGACCGGCATCTTCTTGATGTTCTTCTACCGGCCGACCGAAGCCGCCGCGTGGTCCAACATTCAGCAGCTCGAGACCGCGGTGTGGTTCGGTTCGCTCGTGCGCAACATGCATCGATGGGGCGCGCACCTCATGGTGCTCTCCGTCTTCTTGCATATGAGTCGCGTCTTCTACCATGGCGCGTACAAGGCGCCGCGCGAGTTCAACTGGGTGATCGGCGTGATCCTGCTCACGCTCACCCTGCTCCTCTCCTTCACCGGCTACCTCCTGCCCTGGGATCAGCTCGCGCTCTGGGCCGTGACCGTCGGTACCAACATGATGGGCTACACCCCGGTCTTCGGTGGCCAGATGCGTTACGCCCTGCTCGGCTCGAAGGAAATCTCCGGTGACACGTTGCTGCGGTGGTACACGCTGCACGTGTTGCTGTTGCCGTTCGTCATCGTGATCTTCATGGCGATTCACTTCTGGCGCGTCCGCAAGGACGGCGGCATCAGTGGACCGCTGTAGGCCGGGGAGGGAGTAACTCATGGCTGATGTCCCCGAACACCTGCTGAAGCGCAGCGCGGAGCGGCGCAAGCAGCTCGGTCTGCCTGGTGGTGAAGGCGCCGACGACGCTCCCGCCGCCGAGACCACCGACGCGCCAGTCGACACACCCGCCGAAGCGGCCGCGCCCATTGCCGCGAGCGTGAGTGACGAAGGCGCGATTACCGAAGACAAGGGCGGCGTGCCCGCGCACCTGCTCGAGCGGGCCCGCAAGCGCAAGGCCGCGCTGGCCGGCGGCGACGCGGGTGCCGCGGCCGCCGGTGGTGGCGGTGTCGCCACCGCGACCAAAGCCGCGCCAATCGCCGCGCCGAGCGGTACCGGACCCGGCGGTCACACCCAGCGCCTGCTGACCGTGGTGAAGTCCGGGTCGATTCAACAGACCCGCGCCGAAGCCCAGGACAAGGTCCACACGTGGCCGCACCTCCTCGTGGTGGAGTTCGCGGCCGCGCTCGCGATGACCGCGGTCCTGCTCGTCTTCTCGGCGATCGTGCGTGCGCCACTGCTCGGTCTCGCCGACGTGAACCAGACGCCGAACCCGTCGAAGGCGCCTTGGTACTTCCTCGGCCTCCAGGAACTGCTCACCATGTTCCACCCGATGGTCGCCGGCGTGACGATTCCGGGCATGGGAATGTTCCTCCTCATCATTGCGCCGTACGTGGACTCCAACCCGTCCAACAAGCCCAACGACCGGAAGTTCGCGATCTCGCTGTTCACGATCTTCCTCATGTTCTGGGCCGTACTCGTGATCATCGGTTCGTTCTTCCGGGGTGCGGGGTTCAACTTCGTGTTCCCCTGGAACGACGGCATCTTCTTCGAGCTCTAAGGAACCTCCGTTGAACATCGCGTTGCTCATCGGCATCCCCATCGTCGTCGTCCTCGCGGCGATCACCGTGCTCGCGTCCGCGCGTCGGCGTTCCACCGACGCAAAGGGACGAGTCACGGGTACGTTGACGGCCGAGACCAAGGCCAGCGACGCCGGAACCGAACTCGCCACCACCACCTCGGCCGGCGACGCGTCGGCCGAGGCGCGTGCGCGGGGCGAAGAGACGCGTGCCGGCGCCGGCGGGGTCGCGAAGCGCGCGTCGAGTGGCGTCGCGGAGTACACGCCGGCGGAGTACGAAGAGATCCAAGTGAGCCGGCGCCAGTTCTTCAACCGCGGCATCATCGCCACGATGTCGGTCTCGATCGGCGCGTTCGGCGTCGCCTCGATCGCGTTCCTCTTCGCCAAGTCGTCCGGCGGCTTCGGCGGCAAGATCGACGCCGGCATCAGCCTCCCCGACGTCAAGGCGTACTTCGACGCGCAGAAGCAGCCGTTCTACGTACCGGCCGCCCGCACGTACCTGCAGCCCTACCCGCCCGCGGATGTTTCCAAGGCCAAGAAGATCCCCGAGTACGCGTTGATCATTCCGAGCATGGAGCAGGGAATCATCGGCCTGTACCAGAAGTGCGTCCATCTCGGTTGTCGCGTTCCCTGGTGTCCCACGTCGCAATGGTTCGAGTGCCCGTGCCACGGATCCAAGTACAACCGCGTCGGCGAGAAGCGCGGCGGTCCCGCCCCGCGTGGCCTCGACCGCTGGATCGTGACCGTCTCCGGTTCCAAGATCACCATCGACACCTCAGGCACTGCCATTACTGGCCCGCCCATTGGCACCGACACCACCGGCCAGGGCGCCGAAGGTCCGCCGTGCGTGTGATGCCAACGACGTCCTATCCACAACCAGGAGCTCCGAAGAGGCCACTGTGACCCTGCGTACCCTCCTGATCCTCATCAATATCGCGGCGGTCGTCGTGATCGTCGTGATCGTCGGCGCGAAGGTTCTCTCTGTCCGGCGCGAGCCCGCCGAGCGGACCCCGGCAAACCAGACGCCGTTCTATGACGACGCGGTCTTGGAAGACACCCATCTCACGCGCGTCTTGCGCTGGGCGTTGTTGTTCTCCACGCTCGTGGCCCTCGTCCTTCCGCTCTATTGGCTGCTCGAGCCGAGTCGCCAGAGTGAAGAGAGCGCCGGCTTCGACAAGCGCGCCATCGAGCGCGGTGCGGTGCTCTTCGCCAACAAGGCGATGCCCGCGTACGAGGGTGCGAAGTCGTTGCTCTGCGCCGACTGTCACGGTTCCGACGCCAGCGCCGGCACCTTCCACACTTCCTGCGCCGGAGTCGCGTTGGGGTCACCTTGCGCTTCCGGCGTGAGCACGAATGGCTTGGCGCCGCCGCTGGC
>JANYLF010000221.1 GCA_025357995.1 Acidimicrobiia bacterium
CCCTCGTGTTGTGAAAACGAGCGTGCCGATCATGCCCACGGAGTGTGGTCGTTCGACAGCGGAAGGTATGAACTGGCAGGATTGTGCAATGCAAAGCGTGCCGGGGGGCATTGAGTGCTGATATCGATGGGCGGGGCCTACGCGATCGGCGTGGCCGGCGTGATCTGGTTCGCGATCGATTCCGCGCGGATCCCGCCGATGATCTGGTACTGGTCGGGCTACTCGCGGCTCGCGTGGTGGAGCGCCATACTCTTCTGTTTCGTCGCGGGTGGGATTCCGGCGCTCGTTGCCGCCTTCGTCTGGCGATTCAGCGAGGCGCGCAAAGTGTTGCGCCTCGAATACAACGACGTGCGCAAGCAAGGCCGCGCGGCCCGGGAGGCGCGTCTTGGTCGTTCACCCGAGAGCGTCGCCTGAGGACTCGATTCCGCGCGACGGCGTGCGCTCCTCCAACCCCCACGGCGAGCCGTAGGCGGTGAGGAGGTCGAGGTAGGGCACCGCGTCGAATGCCTCGGGCCCGAGGACACCGGCGCCCGACCAGGAACCGGTCGCGAGGAGTTCCATCGCGATGACGGGGTTGATCGCGGTCTGCCACACCACCGCTTGATGTCCGTACTCGGACATGCACCAGTCGTTGTCGACCACGTGATGGAGATACACATCGCGCGGCGCGCCGTCGGGACCAAGTCCGGTGACCCACGTTCCCGCGCACGTCGTGCCGTGCATGCGATCACCCAAGTCCGCCGGATTGGGAAGTGACGCCGCGACGACATCGCGCGGCGACACCTCGACGTCGCGCACGCGGATCTTCTGTGTACGGTCGAGGCCGGTTTTGTGGAGCGCCTCGAGCACCGAGATGAACTCGTCGCCGAGTCCGTACTTGAATGTGACGCGTTGGCAGTCGACCCACCGCGGAATGAGGAGCACCTCCTCGTGCTCGACGTTGACGCACTCGACCGCGCCGATACCTCCAGGGAACACGAAGGTCTCCCGTTCCGAGAACGGCGCAGTGGTGTACCACCCGCGTTCACGTTCCCAGATCACCGGCGGATTGAGACACTCCTCGATCGTGGTCCAGATCGAAAAGGTCGGCGCGAAGTCGAACCCGTCGATCACGAGGTTCGCACCGTCACGAACGCCGATTTCGTGCACCTCGGAGAACAGATGGTCGGCGGCGTAACGCGCGAAGACGTCCGAGAGGCCGGGCTCTACGCCCATGCCGACCAGCGCGAGGCGTCCCGCCTGCTCCCACTGGTCCGCGACGCCAAATTGGCCGTCGCCGAGCATCACGCCCGGCTCTTCGTACGGCCGTTCGGGATGCGGCTGCGAGAGGTGCATGGCCATGTCGAGATAGGTGGTCCCGGCCGCGAACGCGCCGTCGAAGATCGGCGGATTCAATCGGGGGTCGCACGCGTTCACCACGACATCGGCCCTGATGTCCCGAGCGAGCGCCGCCACCGAGGCCGCACTCGACGCGTCGACCGCGGCGGCGGCGAAGCGGGGGTCATCGAGACCTGAGATCGCACGGTGGGCACGGTCGGCGTCGAGGTCGGCGATGGTGAGGTGCTCGAAGAAGTCTCGTCGGTGAGCTATGGCGGCCATCGCCGAGCCGACGCCGCCGGAACCTACGATCAGAATGCGCATTCGCGCAGGCTAGAGCGTGCGCGATGGCGCCTGGGTGCGTTCGCGCGAGCGAACCGCGAGCGAACATCGAAGGGTGTTCCTTCGCGGAGTAGCGTTATCGGGTGCTTTGGTGGCGCCGAGCGGACGGCGATCTGGTCAAGGACGGCACCGATCTGCGTCGGATCATGCCGTACGTCATGCGAACGCGGAACGAGTCCGCGGTGTACTTCGAGCAACGCATCGACGTCCGTAACGCGGAGCGATTCGTACGCGCGTTCAACGAGGCGCATCCCGAGACGCGCGCCACGCTGTTCCACGTCGTGCTCTGGGCCTCGCGCCAAAGCCTGATCGAGTTTCCCGCCCTCAACCGTTTTGTGGCCGGCGGAAGGCTCTACCAACGCAAGGGTCTCTGGATCTCCTACTCCGCGAAGCAGCGGATGAAGCGTGGTGCCCCGCTCATCGTCTTGAAGCGGCGATTCGAACCGGAGGAGTCGTTCGCGGCGATGGTCGCCGAGATGGGCACCCAGCTCCAGAGCGCGAAGTTCGGCGGAGGGAAGAGTTCGGTCGACGGTGAGCTCGGATTGGTGCTCATGCTGCCCGGGTTCTTGCGGCGGGTCGTCTTCGTGGCGTACCGCGCGCTCGAAGCGCTCGGGATGTTCCCGCGTGCGTTCATTGAAAACGATCCGCTCTACGCCACGCTGTTCCTCACCGACCTCGGATCGCTGGGCATGGACCCGGCGTATCACCACCTCTACGAGTACGGCACGATCGGTATCTTCGGCGCCATCGGGCGCGCTCGTACCGAGCTCGTCGGCGACCCGAACACCGGCCGCCTGGAACGGCAACGGATCACCACGGTGCGGTGGAGCTTCGACGAGCGGGTGGAAGACGGGCTCTACGCGGGCTACGGGTTGAAGCACGCCAAACGCTTGATCGAAGATCCCGTGAAGTTCGGGATCGCACTCGATGATGACGCAACGCTTGCGCAACTCGGAGCGCCGGATCTCGATCTCACGGCGGACCCCACCGACGCGGTGACCGTCGTCGACGACGCGTGATCGTCGGTCACGCCGCACCCTTTCCGCGCGCATCGCTGGCCACACCGCACTACCTCGCGTCGGGGGTTGGTGCGGCGGTGTTCGCTCGGGGCGGGAACGCGATCGACGCGATTGTGGGCGCGAACCTCGCGCTGGGTGTGGTCGCGCCGTACTACTGCGGGTACGGCGGCGACATCTTCGCGATCGTGTGGGACGGCGAGCTGCACGGCTACCTCGGATCCGGCCGTTCACCCGCCGCGGCCACGATCGCGGCGGTGCGTGACGCGCTGGGAGGGACGCCGCTGTTGATCGGCCCGCATGCGGTCACGGTCCCGGGTGCGATCGCGGGCTGGTTCGAGTTGCTTGACCGCTGGGGCACGATGAGCTTCGGTGAGCTTGCGGCCGATGCGATCCGGTACGCGCGCGACGGCTTCACGGTCACGCCGCTGGCGGCGGCCGCGGCACAGGGGTACCGGCGCTTGTATCGCAGCTTTCCGGAATGGCAGACGGTCTACGGCAACCTCGAGGTTGGCGACCAGCTGGTGCAGGAGCCGTTGGCGCGGCTCATCGAGCTCCTCGCCGCCGATGGGCCCGACGCCTACTACCGCGGTCCCGTGGCGGCGGATGTCGTTGCGACGTTGTCGCGCTACGGCGGCTTGATGTCTACCGCCGATTTCGCGTCGCATACGGGTCGCTGGGGCGACCCGCTACGCGCGCGGTACCGCGACGTGGAGGTCGCCGAGCTGCCACCACCTACGCAGGGGACGGTGGTGCTCGAGATTCTGCGGATCCTCGACGGTTTCGACCTCGCGTCGATGTCCGCCGCCGACCGTGAACACACGGTGATTGAGGCAGTGAAGATCGGCCTGCGTGACCGCGACGATCACATCACGGATCCCGCGGCCATGCGCGTCGCACCCACGGATCTTCTTGCCGACGATTGGATTCACACGCGGCGCGATGCGATCGACCCGCGCCGCGCGAGTGTTCCTCAGCCGGGTCACCCGCAACGCGGCGGTACGGCGTACCTCTGCGCCGCGGACGGCGACGGCCTGCTCGTGAGCCTCATTCAGTCGAACTTCTTGTCGTTCGGATCCGGGGTGCACGTGGCCGAGCGGGGTATCAACCTCAACAACCGCGGCTCGTCGTTCTCGCTCGACGAGACGAGTGTGAACGCGCTCGCGCCGTCGAAGTTGCCGATGCACACGTTGATTCCCGGGATGGTGTTGCGCGACAGTCGGCCGGCGGTGGTGTTCGGCTCGATGGGTGGCGACGCGCAGGCGCAGATCCACGCGCAACTCCTCACACGGATTGTCGACGACGGCCAGGACCTCCAGGCCGCGATCGACGCGCCGCGGTGGCGGGTCGAACCGTGGGATTGGCGCTTGCGGGTGGAAGCATCGCTCGACTCTGGCGTACGCGAGGACCTCACGGCCCGCGGTCACGAGATCGTGGAGGTCCCCGATCTCGACTCCGGGATGGGCCACGCGCACGCGATCGGGGTAAGGCCGCATGGCTACGCGATTGCGACCGATCCGCGGGCCGAGGGTGCCGCGGTCGGCTTGTAACCTGCGCTGATGGTCGATTCCGTTGCCGAGGTGAGCGCCGCGCTCGTCGCGCACGACTATTTCGCCGACGACGGTCTGGCGACCGCGATCTTCTTGGCCATGAGCTTGCATCGACCGCTCCTGCTCGAAGGCGAGGCCGGGGTGGGCAAGACCGAGGTGGCCAAGGTGCTGGCGCGCTGGCAGGGCGCCGAGCTGCTCCGACTCCAGTGTTACGAAGGCATCGACGCGGGCCAGGCGCTCTACGAATGGGACTACTCCCGTCAGCTGCTGCACCTGCGCGCGACGGAGGCCGCGGGGGCGCCCGTGGAGGAAGACGAGCTCTACACCGAACGGTTCCTGGTGCGCCGGCCGTTGCTCCGAGCAATCGATCACACCGCCGCCGTCCCACCGGTCTTGCTCGTTGACGAGATCGATCGCGCCGACGACGAATTCGAAGCTTTCCTGCTGGAGTTGTTGTCCGACTATTCGGTGACCATCCCTGAGCTGGGGGAGATCCGGGCCGAGACACCGCCCGTGGTGATCCTCACGTCGAACCGCACGCGCGATGTGCACGACGCGCTGAAGCGTCGGTGTTTGTACCACTGGATCGATCACCCGGATTTCGACCGAGAGGTCGCGATCGTGGAACGCAAAGCTCCGGGTATCTCGTCGTCGCTTGCGCGTGAGGTCGCGGGCGGGGCCGCGGTGTTGCGCTCGCTCGATCTCTACAAGCCGCCCGGCGTCGCCGAGACGATCGACTGGGCCGCCGCGCTCGAGCGGTTGGGTATGGCCAAGCTCGACGACGCGGCAGTGACGGCGACACTCGGGGTGGTGTTGAAGTACCGCGAAGATCAGGCTCGGGTGCGCGAGTAC
>JANYLF010000230.1 GCA_025357995.1 Acidimicrobiia bacterium
TCTGGCCGCCCGAACCGACGTCGCAGTCCGCGCGTACGCGCTCACGTGGCGTGGCCGCCACGCCCTCGCCGACGCCGTCCCCGCGAACGTCACGGCCACCACCCGGCCCCTCCCCGCGACCGTCGTGCGCGAGCTGTGGGAGCGCGGCTCAGGCCGACCGCGCGCGGAGGATTGGACCGGTCCGGTCGATGTGGTCCATGCCACCAACTTCGTCGCGCCACCCGCGCACGCGCCGGTCGTCGTCACCGTCCACGACGTCACGTTCCTCCGATTTCCCGAGCTGTGCACCCCGGCAACGCTGCGATACCCGGATCTCCTGCGCCGCGCGCTCGACCGCGGCGCCACCGTGCACGCCCCGAGCAAGTTCGTCGCACGCGAAGTTCGCGAGCTGCTGCAGGCACCGTCCGAACGCGTGGTCGCGATCCACTCGGGTGTGCCCCACGTCAGCGGCGGCCACGCCGCGGCGGGCGCGACGCTTGCCGGTTCTGCGCGTTATGTGCTGAGCCTCGGTACCATCGAACCGCGCAAGAATCTCACGACACTCGTGCGTGCGTTCGATCGCGTGGCCGAGATCGATCCCGCGCTGCGACTCGTGTTGGCCGGGCCATCGGGGTGGGACTCCGCTCGCGTTCAATCGGCGATCGACAGCAGTCGATCGCGCGATCGCATCGCACAACTCGGATTCGTCGGCGACCGCGAACGCGCCGACCTGCTCGCGGGCGCGACGGTCTTTGCGTACCCATCGATCTACGAGGGCTTCGGATTTCCGCCGCTCGAGGCCATGCAATCCGGGGTGCCCGTCGTCGCAAGTGATGCAGGCTCGCTCCCGGAGGTGTTGGGCGACGCGGCAACGTTGGTGACGCCGCTCGACGTCGACGGCCTCGCGGCCGCGATCGCCCGGCTGGCACAGTTGCGCAACGACGATCCCGAACGCGCCGAAATCACCGCACGGGGGCGGGCTCACGCCGCCCGTTACGACTGGACGACGACCGCGGACCAACTCGTCGGCTTGTACCGGAGCCTGCAGTGAAGGCCGGCCTGCACATCGGCCAGCTGCTCCAGCCGGTCCCCGGTGGTATCGGTCGCTACGTGGTGCACGTGGCGCAGAACCTGCCCGTGGCCGAGGTCGAAGTCCTGAACTTTGGGGCCGGAACTCCGAGCGAACGGGTCCAGGGCCTGATCGGGGAGTGCGTGGATCTCGGCTGGCCGCGCGGACCTCTGCGCTACGAGTTCTGGCATCGATTCCGACGACCGAGGGTTCGGTTACCGGTCGACGTCGTGCATGCGCCCAGTCTCGCGATTCCACCCGTGCAGCCGCTGCCCCTCGTCGTGACGGTGCACGACGTTGCGTTTCTCCGCGAGCCCGCGGCGTTCACGCGGCGCGGCCTCGACTTCCATCGCCGGGGTCTCGACATCGCGCACAAGGAGGCCGACGCAGTCATCACCGCCTCGCGCTTCGCACGGGATGAGCTGGTGAGCGTCGGCTTTGCCCGTGAACGCATCTACCTCGCGCCGCACGGCGTGGCGATTCGAAACCCCGAAGCCGATGCGATGATCGACGCTCGCGTCGCGCGCGTCGGCGCAAAGCCTCCCTACGTATTGGCGGTCGGTACGGTCGAGCCGCGGAAGGCGCTCGACATGCTCGCGCGGGCGGTCACGGCCGCGCGCCGAGAGCTGCCCGACCTCACGCTCGCCATCGTGGGGCCCGACGGATGGCTTCACGTCGAAGGACTTGACGTGGAGGGCGTGCACCGTCTCGGCACCGTCGACGAGCACACGCTGGACGCGCTGTATCGCCGCGCGGTCCTCTGCGCGATCCCGTCGCGCTACGAAGGGTTCGGATTGCCCGCACTCGAAGCAATGGCGCGCGGCTGCCCGGTGATCGCCAGCAACGCCACGAGCCTGCCCGAGGTGGTGGGCACCGCCGGCGTGCTGGTGCCCGTCGGCGCCGTCGACTCGTGGGCCGATGCCATCGTCGCGCTCGCGTCCGATCCCGAGCGTCGGGCGACCCTCGGTCGGCTCGGGAAAGCTCGGGCCGCGGGCTTCACGTGGCGCGGCTCGGCCTACGCGCACGCGGCGGCCTACGCCGCCGCGCTCGACGCCTCGTAGACTCGCTCCGTGCGGCTGCTGCTCGACGTTTCGGCCGTCCCCGCGCGCCCCGTCGGCGCGGGTGTGTACACCGTGGAGATCGCGCGGGCGTTGGACCGTCGCGTCGATCTCGACCTCCACCTCGTCACCCGCACGGACGATGCCACCCGGTGGACCACGCTCGCGCCCTCGGCAACGGTGCACGCGGAAGTCCCCGTCTCCCGTCCGGCGCGCCTCGTGTGGGAACAGCGCGGCGCGCCGAAGCTCGCTCGGAGCGTTCGCGGCGATCTCTGGCACGGACCGCACTACACGCTCCCGCTCCGCCTCGACATCCCGAGCGTGGTCACAGTGCACGATCTGACGTTCTTCGAACACCCCGAATGGCACGAGCGCAGCAAGGTTCTGTTCTTTCGTCGCATGATTCGCGCCAGTACCGCACGCGCCGCGTCGATCGTTGCCGTCAGCGCCCATACCGCGCGTCACCTCACGGCAGTACTCGCGCCATCGACACCAACGTTCGTGGCACCTCATGGTGTCGATCACGAACGATTCGTGCCCGCGGGCGTCGCAGACCGCGAACGTCTCGCCGCCACCGGCATCGTCGCGCCGTACCTCGCGTTCGCCGCCACGATCGAACCGCGCAAAGACGTTCCCACCCTCATCCGCGCGTTCGCGTCGATCGCCGACGAACTTCCCGACCTCACCCTTGTGATCGCCGGACGCGACGGCTGGGGTACCCGGCCCGTGCGAGATGCGGCCGCGGCGAGCGGACACACCACGCGCATCATGCGAACGGGCTGGATGGCCGACGACACCCTCCCCGCCTTCTTCCGATGTGCAGAGGCCGTCGCGTACCCATCACTCGAGGAAGGATTCGGACTCCCGGCTCTCGAAGCCCTCGCGTGTGGAGCGGCGCTGGTCACGACCACAGGATCCGCGATGGAAGAGGTCGTGAACGATGCGGCGCTGCTCGTTCCACCCCGTGACACCCGAGCCCTCGCCGCATCGTTGCTCCAGGTCTGTACGGATTCAAAGCTGCGCGACCGTCTCCGGGCCCTCGGCCCGAAGCGCGCGCGGCAGTTCACTTGGGAAGCATCCGCCGACCAACATCTCGCGGCCTACGCTGCGGCTCTGGGGGGAAGAGCATGAGAGCAACCGTCACCGGCGCCGGTGGCTTTGTCGGACCGCACCTCGTCGCGCACCTCCGCGCGAGCGGAGACGAGGTCACCGAAATGGATCTCTTCGGACCGGTCGAGGTCGATGTCACCGATGCCGATTCGGTCCTGGCCCGGTTCGACGAGGCTCAGCCCGAGGTGGTGTACCACCTCGCCGCGCTCAGTCACGTCGGCCAGAGTTGGTCGAGCCCGGGCAAGTCGTTCCGCGTGAACGCCGAGGGAACGCTGCACGCGTTGCGCGCCTGTCGGGAACTCAAGATCCCGCGCGTCGTCGTCATCCTCAGCTCGGAGGAGTACGGCAACGCGGCGCCGGAGGCCCTCCCGCTGACCGAGAATGCGCCGCTCCGCCCAGTGACGCCCTACGGTGCGAGCAAGGTCGCCGCCGATTTCCTCGCGCTCCAGGCGCACCTGGCCGACGCGTTGCACGTGGTCCGCGTTCGTCCGTTCGGACACACGGGGCCTGGCCAATCAGACCAGTTCGTCGTGCCCGCACTCGCCGCGCGGATCGCGCGCGCGGAACGCGACGGCGCGGACGAGATCCCCGTGGGATCGCTCACCGCAGTGCGCGACCTCTCCGACGTCCGTGACGTGGTACGCGCGTACCGCCTCCTCGCGGAGCTCGGCACGGCCGGCGACGTGTACAACGTGTGCTCCGGCCGCGGCAGCAGCATTCAAGAGATCGCCGACCTGCTCCTCGCCCACGCCACGAGACCCATTCGTCTCGTCACCGATCCCGCGCTGGTTCGCCCGGTCGACGCGCCGCGGATGGTCGGCGACAACACGCACCTACGTGCTGCCACCGGTTGGGCACCGGAGTTCACCCTCGAACAAACGTTGGCCGATGTCCTCGACGCCGCGCGAGTGGCCGCGGCGGCCGCGTAAGCGCGTTCTCGCCCTCTCGGCGGTTCAGATCACCTGACGGTCGAGCCACCCCAACACCGAGGCGACCGCGCGTGGATCGTGACGGAGCCGACGGCCTGCATTCTCGACGATTCGCAACTCGGCTCCGCCGTGTGCGTCGGCGAGGAGCTCGGCGTCGGCCACCGACACGACATCGTCGTCCGTCCCGTGCAGTAATAGGAGCGGCCGCGGCGCGAACGCGCGCGCACTCGAGACCGCGTCGACGGCCGCGATGTCTCGAGCCCACGCGGCGACATCACCGGGGGCATCTTCGGCGCGGAACACACCCATCCTTCGACAGTGACGCACGAAGCGGTTGGCGTCACGCGACCAGTCGGAGAGGTTCGCGGGTGCTCCCAGTGCCGCGATGCCTCGCACTCGCGGATCTCGCGCGCCGACTCCGAGCGTCAGCGCCCCACCGACTCCCGTCCCGAGCATCCACACATCGACCACCTCCGGGTCGGCCAGCACCGTGTCGACCGCGAGCCGGAGATCGGCATTCCACGCGGCGATGGAAAAGTCGCCCTCGGATCCGCCCGTTCCCTGGAAGTTGAAGGTGAGCACCCGCCATCCGACCTGAGCCGCGATGCGATCGGCGAACTCCGGGAACGTGAGGCCGGAGGCGACCGAACCGCGCGGCGGGGTGGGGAAGTCGTGACACAGCACGAGCGCCGGGCCCGAGCCGCTCACGCTGGGCCGCGCCCAGTGCGCGGCAAGCACCGTGCCGTCGACGTGTTCGATGCGCTGGTCCAACGGGGCTCCTCGGTCGGTCCCCATTATCCTGGTTCATCGTGACGACTTCCGTGCTCAAGGTGCCCGCATTCAAAGAATGGGCCGTCGTGGTGCAAGCACTCCTCGAAGGCGAACAGATCATCGACATCCGTAAGGGTGGACTCCGCGAGGTCGGCCGCCATTTCGCGATTCAGTCGACGCGCCTCTGGCTGTACCCCACCGTCGAACACCAACAACCGGCGCTCCTCAAGCCCGCGTACCAACGCTGGGTCGCGAGCACTGAGGCCGCCGCGCCGCCAGAACGCGCGATTCGCGTCGAGGGCTGGGCGGATGTCGTCGGAGTCGCAACCGTCGCGGAACCGGAGGTGCTCGACGCGCTCGACGGCAAGGTCGTGTGGTCACGCGAGTACGTGGACACCCGCTTCCGATGGAAGGCGCGAGACCCGCTGCACGTCCTTGCGCTCCGCGTGCACCGACTGGATCAACCGATCACGGTGCCGTTTCGCGACGAGTACGGCGGCTGCACGTCGTGGGTCGAGTTCGATGCCCTCCCCGATCCGGACCAGGTCGCCAGTTCACCGGCGTTGTCGGACGAGGCGTTCGCGGCGCGGCTCGAGGGCTGCGCCACCGCGATTCCCGGAGGTTGGCGCACTCCGGTCGTCGGCGACGGACCGGGCTGACCGAGGGTCTTCAGGCGAGTCGGTACCCGCGATTGCGCGCCTCGACCGGCGTGTCCGGACCGAAGCAGACGAACTGTTCGGACGCCATGAGCGCCTCGACGGCCTCCGCGTCGAGCTCGGGATCGTCCAGGTCGTAGAGGCGTTGGTTCCGCTTGTCTCCGACGTAGCGGAACTCCTCGAACTTCGTGGGGCGACTCATGGCGCCGAGGATACGAGACGCGATTGAGGGAGGACCGGTTGGCCCTCCCTCAATCGTCAATCATTGGAATCGCGGTCGGAAATGCTCGGGGGAGACCAACTCCCGATCCGGGAAACGCGACGGTGCGACGGAGGTTTTCCGCCGAGTCCGAAGTGACGGCTAGCGGCCGCGCACCTCCAGGGTCCCATGTTGATCATGCATGTGATGGACCACCCCCTTTCTCTGGTACCGAGATTCAAGCACGCGCGAGGGGGTGCCGACGAGGGTTTCCGGAAGAGAAGGATCAGCTTTCTGTCACCGGCTGGGAGCCGGGATCTTCGTCGACCGCTCGACCGATCGCGCCGATGAACCGCAGGTAGCCGAGCTGACAGTTCATGACCGCCTCGACCTGCTCGGGGATGTAGGACTCACCGGTCTCTGCACAGAGGTCGACGATGTACGCAATCGTCTCCTCGGGCGCGAGGAGCAGCGGCACAGTCGGTGGGGTGCGGGTGCCGTCGTGTGAGACGCCGCGCTGACGGAAGAACTCCATTTGTGCATCGATGATTCGCTTCACGTCGGCTTCGGTGAGCGTGGACGCGGCGAGGTCGTCGAGGTGGTCGACGACCCACCCGAGCGCGTCGTCGGGGTCGAAGACGGCGTCGGGCGGATCCTCACTCAGCCGCGCGGCCTCCCGGAACACCAGCGCGGCTGCGATCGCCAACACGATCCCGACCACCACGAACCCAACCACCCAGATCACGGGTGCAACCTATTCATTTCGACACGCGAATTGGCTGCTGTACCCCGCGATATGCGATCGCAATGCGGGTTTCGGTCAGATGCCGATGCGCTGGGCCAGCAGCTCGCGGTGGTACGTAGCATCACCGAAGAGGATTTCGGACGACTTCGCGCGCTTGAAGTAGAGGTGCGCGTCATGCTCCCAGGTGAAGCCGATACCGCCGTGGATCTGAATGTTCTCGGCGGCGGAGTGGAAGTACGCGTCGGAGCAGTAGGCCTTCGCGAGTGACGCCACGACCGGCAACTCATCGTTGTCCTCGGCCGCAGCCCACGCCGCGTAGTACGCCGCCGACTTCGCCGACTCGGTCTCCAACAGCATGTCGGCACACTTGTGCTTGATCGCCTGGAACGAACCGATCGGACGACCGAACTGTACGCGGTCCTTCGCGTACTGCACCGACTCGTCGAGCACGTACTGCGAGCCACCGACCATCTCATTGCAGAGACCGACCGACGCCTGGTCGAGCGTCTTGGAGAGTGCGTCCCAGCCCGCGCCCGCGGTGCCGAGCAACTGACCCTGCACGCCGTTGAACTCGAGCTTGGCCTGCTTCCGAGTCTGGTCCATCGTGGCCAACGCCGTGCGCGTGAGACCCGCCGCATCGCCGTCGACGGTGTAGAAGGAGATGCCGTCGGTGCCACTCGTGCCCGCGGCGCGCGCCGCGACCACGACAAGGTTCGCGATATGGCCATCGAGCACGAACATCTTGGTGCCGGACAACGTGGCGCCGTCACCCGAAGGCGTGGCCTCGAGCGTGATTCCCGACGCGTCCCACTTGCCGTTCGGCTCGGTGAACGCCAGAGTCGCGATGGTCTCGCCACTCGCGATGCCCGGCAGCAGCGCGGCTTTCTGATCCTCCGTACCGGCGTTGAGGATCGCGTTCGCCGCGAGCACCACCGTCGAGAAGTACGGCGCGCACAAGAGCGCTCGACCTTGCTCCTCGAGCACGATGCCGAGCTCGACCCAGCTGAAGCCCTGGCCGCCGTACGCCTCGGGAATGTGGAGGCTCTGGAGCCCGAGCTCGTTCGCCATCTGCGACCAGACCGCGGGGTCGTACCCCTCGGTGGTCTCCATCAGGCGCCGCACTTCGGTCTCGGGGCTCTTGGCCTCCAAGAATTTCCGCACGGCGTCGCGCAGTTGGTCCTGCTCTTCGGAAAAGGCGAAGTTCAAGGGGTTTCCTTCCTCAGCGGGGCTCACGCGGGAGACCGAGCACCCGCTCACCAATGATGTTGCGTTGAATCTCACTTGCACCGGCGTAGATCGTTTCGGACCGGCTGACCATGAAG
Organism: Acidimicrobiia bacterium; assembly: GCA_025357995.1. Taxonomy (GTDB): domain Bacteria; phylum Actinomycetota; class Acidimicrobiia; order IMCC26256; family JAENVU01; genus JAENVU01. The sequence continues at coordinate 7,839 of JANYLF010000230.1, forward strand.
ATGCGGTGGAACTCGTCGAGGGCATAGTCCTTGCCGGGGTCGCCGGCAATCAACGTCGCGTCGGCGCCGAGTACGTGCATCGCCCGCTCACCGAGGGTGCGATGCCAGTTGCTCCAGTACAACTTGCCGATGCTGCTCGATGGTCCGATCACGCCCTTCTTCACGAGGTCCGTGAGCATGCGCATGCCGTTGAACTTCATGACCTGCACGCCGATATAGGAATCTGCGAGCTCCTGACGGATCGTCGCGTTGGTGGACGCGCCGTTCTCACGTGCGACGTCGATGAGTGCCGCGACTTCGTTCTGGAACGCGAGCTGCTGGGACAAGAACGCAGTGCCACGCTCGAAGCCGAGCGTGGCCATCGCGACCTTCCACCCTTCGCCCACGTCGCCGACGACGTTCTCCTTCGCGGTACGCGCGTCGTCGAAGAACACCTCGTTGAACTCCGCGGTGCCCGTCATCTGCTTGAGCGGTCGCACTTCGATGCCCGGTTGGTCCATGGGGATCAGGAGGTACGACAAGCCCTTGTGGCCGACGCTCTCCGGGTCGGTGCGCACGACCGCGAAGCACCACTGGGCGCGATGCGCCATCGTGGTCCACACCTTCTGGCCGTTCACGACCCACTCGTCGCCGTCGAGTTCCGCGCGCGTGGAGACGTTCGACAGGTCCGAACCCGCGTTGGGCTCCGAGTATCCCTGGCACCACATCTCCTCCACCGACTGGATCTTCGGGAGGAAGCGCCGCTTCTGATCTTCACGCCCGTACGCGAGCAACGTGGGCGAGAACAGTCCCTCACCGAAGAAGCTCGCGCGCGGCGGGGCGTCCGCACGCGCGTACTCCTCGTTGAAGATCACCTGCTGGCTGAAATCGAGCGCGCGACCGCCGTATTCGACCGGCCACGACATTCCGACCCAGCGATCCGCGCCGAGGACCCGCTCCCACGCGATACGCAGGTCGTAGTTGTCCTCGTCGGACGGGTCGCCACGACCCGCCAGCTCCCGGAACTCACCGACGAAATGCTCGGTCAGCCAAGTCCGCACCTCGTCACGAAAGGCGGCTTCATCGGGCGTATCGCGGAAATCCATGGGTCGGCGACGGTACTTGACCACCCGGTCAGGTCGCTACCTGACTACTCGTCCGCCTTGTCTGCCCGTCCGGCTTCGTCCCCAGCACCCCCACCAGATCCATGTCAGCTCTGATCCGGGACACCTCCCGGGCTGCTCGCCTCCGCAAGCTCCGGCTCGGGAGCGTGTCACACGCCGTCACCCTTCCAGACGGGGACCGATGTCTCGCCGAGCACGAGTTCTCACCAGGAGTGAGTGTCAACGAACGGAGGGTGAGCTGTCTGAGTGAGCGGTGAGATGTCGGTCCCCGTAAACCGCGCCGAGCAGATAAGGAGGTGACAGAAGTCCAGGAGATTTTGTCGCACCCCAGGAGTACCTTGCCCAGTGATGCTTCCCGCCCACTACGAGACCAGCGACGTGCGGATCGACAAGTACATCGTCGGGCCGTTCGAGAACAACGTCTTCGTCATTCGCGACAAGGCGTCGGGCGAGGCGCTGCTCATCGATGCGGCCAACGAACACGAGCTGCTCATCGAGGTCTGCCGCGCCACCGGCGTCCGACGCGTGCTCACCACCCACGGCCACTGGGATCACATCCAAGCCGTGACCGCCGTGCGCAATGCCGGCATCGAGGTCGGGATCGCGGAGGCGGATGCGGCGATGTTGCCGAGCTACGACTTCACCATTCCGGATGACGACGTCGTGACCGTTGGCACATTGCGGCTCCGCACGATCCATACGCCCGGTCATACCCCGGGATCCACGTGCTTCCTGCTGGAGGGACATCCCATCCTATTCAGCGGCGACACGCTGTTCCCGGGTGGGGCCGGGAACACCATGACCGAGGGCGCGAGCTTCAATCAGATCATCAACTCGATCGATCGGCGCCTGTTCACGCTGGCCCCCGACACGCTCGTGCTGCCCGGTCACGGCCTCGACACCACCGTCGGGACCGAACGCCCGAGCCTCGACTCCTGGATCGAGCGGGGCTGGTGAACCACGGACGGTTCTGTAACGAACCTCACAGTGTCGGAACAGAAACCTCGATGCATCTCACCACTCTCTGGAATGCGCCGGCCCGGAACCTGGTTTGGGTAGCCGCGCACTTCGGCCACCGCTAGGACAACCATGCCCTCCCCTCGCCCCACCCTGACGATCGCTGACGCCTGTGCAGTGATCAGTGAGGCGGGATTCGGTGTCCGGCCCCCGGGCGTCGGGCTCGAACTCGAATGGTTCGTCACCCGTGATGGCGCGCCCGTGACGGATCCGACGGTGATCCGGGGAGCGATCGACGCACGCGGCCCACTTCCGAACGCCAGCCGAGTCACGTTCGAGCCCGGCGGCCAGATCGAGATCAGTGCGCTGCCGTCGCTCACGGGAGCAGCCGCACTTGCTATTGCCGAGGAGGACGCCGCCGAGGTCATGGTGCGCCTCGCCGACGCGGGCATGCGCGCGATTGCCATCGGGCTGGATGCCGGTGCACCGCGTTCGCGCGTGATCGACGAGCCGCGGTACCGCGCGATGGACGAATACTTCTCGGAGCGTGGCACCGCGGGCGCACGCATGATGTGTGCGACCGCGTCGATGCAGATCAACGTCGGCTTCGCCGACGACCTCGATCAGCAGTGGGAGCTCGCGCACGATCTCGCGCCAATTCTCGGAGCCATCTTCGCTCATTCTCCACTCGTCGCTCGGCGCCCGAGCGGCTGGCAATCGAGCAGGCTCGCGGTCTGGGCCGCACTCGATCCGCCCCGCACGCGACCCGTCGCGGCCCGCGCGGATGCTCGCAATGACTGGACCCGGT
>JANYLF010000250.1 GCA_025357995.1 Acidimicrobiia bacterium
CCAAATGATGGAGCTCGCGGGTCTCGTCGAAGAGTTGGAGGGCGAGGGTCGCGACGTGGCGAGAATGGGCTTCAGGCCACGAACAGCGTCGTGCCAACGACTGCACCGACGCGCGCCGGATCGCGAACGGATCGTCGGACCAATCATCGGGTTCGTGACGGCCGATCGCGTCGAGGACCATGCCTTCGCGCAGTGCCCATTCGCTGACCGTGAGCTCCGAGACGTCAAACAGCTCCAGCGCCACGCTCATGAGCTCCGCGCCGGCCACGATGAGGTCGACGCGCTTGGCGTCGAGGCCCTCGATCTTCTTGCGCTGGGCCGAGGTCGATTCGAGAAGTTCGTCGCGGAGAGTGTCGAGTTCCTCCCGCGTGAACGACAAGTGGTGCAGCGTGCGCGGCATCGACGCATGACGACGGGCGGCGATCATGTGCCCGAGATCTTCGATGGTGCCGCTACTGCCTACGGCCATCTTCGGTTCGAAATCGGCGACCTCGATCGCACGCGGCCCGAGCACGTCGACGATGTGTTTCCGGAGCCGGCGACGCTCGGCATTGTCGATCGGATCCGAGCGCACATATTCGGCGGTGAGGCGCGCCACACCCAAGCGCTCGCTGGCCGACCACGTGAGTCCGCCGATATCGCCGACCATGATTTCGAGGCTGCCGCCACCGAGATCGAAACACACTGCGGGCGCGGGATCGATCGTGACCGCGGCGCGGATTGCGGTGAAGATTAGGCGGGCCTCCTCGAGTCCGTCGATCACGTCGGCATCGATGCCGGCTTCGCGCTCGATGCGGTCCAGGACTTCGTCGCCGTTCGATGCGGTGCGCAACGCACTCGTCGCGCAGGCGAGGATTTCGGTGGCACCGGCGGCCTCCGCCAGGAGACGGAATCGGCGCATGGTTGCGACCGCGGCGTCGGCGGCTTCGTCCGTGATCATGCCCTCGCGGCTCACCACATCGCCAAGACGCAGCATCTCCTTCTCGCCGGTGATCGGGGTGAAGCTGCCGTCCGGATGTACGTCGGCGATGACGAGGTGGAAGGAGTTCGACCCGAGGTCAACGGCCGCGATGCGCACCTTGAAAGGCTACGACGGTCGACGCACGGTCCGGAACCACTCGCGTAGTGTTCGCCCGTCGACACCTCGGTCGACGGGCGAGAGGAGCGCGGATGTCGGTTTCGGGTGAAGCACGGATGTTGATCGACGGCGAACTCGTCGATGCGGCGTCGGGAGCCACGTTCGCGAATGTGAATCCGGCCACCGAGGAAGTAATCGGCCAGATCGCCGACGGTGGTCCCGAAGACATGGAACGGGCGATCGCGGCGGCACGGCGCGCGTTTGACGAGTCCGGCTGGGCCAACGACCGCGAGTTGCGCACGCGCAGTCTCCGCCAGCTCCACGAGGCGCTGGGCAAGGAACGGGAAACGCTGCGGCCGCAGATCGTCGCGGAAGTGGGCACTCCGCTCATGCTCACGTACGCCATCCAGCAGGACAGTTGCATCGACGACATGGAATGGGACATCGACTGCATCGATCGGGTCGCGTGGGAGTACGACCTGCCGGTCCACGAGTTCTTCGGACAGACGAGCGCGCGGCGCGTGGTGCGGGAACCGATCGGTGTGGTCGGCGCCATCACGCCGTGGAACTTTCCGTTCATGTTGAACCTTTCCAAGGTGATCCCTGCGCTCGCGGCGGGTAACACCGTCGTTCTGAAGCCCGCGCCGGACACGCCGTGGAGTGCGACGCACATTGGCAAGCTCGTCGCCGAGTACACCGATATCCCCGCGGGGGTGTTCAACGTGGTCACGTCCGGTGACGCGGCCAACGTGGGCGAAATGCTCAGCGCGGATCCGCGCGTCGACATGGTCTCGTTCACAGGCTCCACGGCCGTCGGCAAGCGCATCATGGCGCGCGGGGCCGACACGTTGAAGCGAGTGTTCCTCGAGCTCGGCGGGAAGTCGGCCAACATCGTGCTCGACGATGCCGACATCGCCGCACAGTGCGGCGGTGGGGCGATGATCTGCATGCACGGGGGCCAGGGCTGCGCGATCACGACGCGCATGTTGCTGCCGCGTTCGCGGTACGACGAGGGCGTGGAGGCGCTCAAGTCCGCGTTCGAAGGTTGGAGCTACGGCGACCCGAACGACGCCGCGAACTTGCAAGGGCCCTTGATCAACGGGCGCCAACGCGAGCGCGTGCTCGGTTACATCGCGAAGGGCAAGGCCGAGGGCGCGCGGCTGCTCGTGGGTGGCGGTCGTCCGGCGCACTTGGAGAAGGGCTTCTACGTGGAGCCGACGCTGTTCGTGGACGTCGACCCGGATTCCACGCTCGCGCAGGAGGAGATCTTCGGTCCGGTGCTTTCGGTGATTCCGTACGACACCGACGACGACGCCGTGCGCATCGCCAACAACTCGAAGTACGGCCTCTCGGGCGCGGTGAACGGCACGGATCTCGATCGCGCCTACGGCATCGCGAAGCGGATTCGCACGGGCACGATCGCGGTGAACGGCGGTCAGTGGTTCGGTCCGGACTCGCCGTTTGGTGGGTACAAGGAGAGCGGCCTCGGCCGGGAGCACGGCATCCCGGGTTTCGAGGAGTACCTCGAAACCAAGACCATCGGTCTGCCGGCGCCGAAGTAGTCGGCGATCGTTCTCGCGCCGCGTACGCTGCACCGCTATGCCGACGTTGATCCTGTTGCGCCACGGCCAGAGCACCTGGAACCTTGAGAATCTCTTCACCGGATGGGAAGACGTCGACCTGACCGAGAAGGGTAAGGCCGAAGCTGTGCGCGGCGGCGAGTTGTTGCTGGAGCACGATTGCCTGCCAACGGTGTTGCACACGTCGCTGCAGAAGCGCGCAATCCGAACCGCGGAGCTCGCGCTTCCGGCGTGCGACCGCAGTTGGATCCCGGTCCGCCGATCGTGGCGTTTGAACGAACGCCACTACGGTGCGCTCCAAGGCAAGGACAAGAAGGCGACGACCGCGCAATACGGCGCGGATCAGGTGAAGATCTGGCGCCGCTCGTTCGACGTCCGGCCGCCGGATCTCGAATGGGACGCGTCGGCCGACCCGAAGTACGCGGGTCTCCCACTCGATGTGATTCCCAAGGCCGAGTGCCTTGCAGATGTAATCGCGCGGATGCTGCCGTATTGGTACGACGGCATCGTGCCTGATCTCGTTGCCGGTCACGTCACGCTGGTCGCCGCGCATGGGAATTCGTTGCGGGCCCTCGCGATGCACCTCGAGGGCCTCACGCCCGACGAGGTATTGGAGCTCAACATCCCGACCGGCCAGCCGCGTGTCTATGAGCTCGATGACCGCATGCGACTCCAGTCCTGGCGCTACCTCGACCCGGCCGGCGCCGCCGCGGCCGCCGACGCAGTGAGCGGACAGGCCGGGTAGTCGTCAGGTGGCGAGCCACTGGCTCACGCCAACCCAAGCTGTCGGAGATACGCCGGGACATCGACGTAGATGGTGGAGGTTGCAATGAAACCAAGGTCGTCGTACTCGGAGAAGGTCGCACCCGAGACCTCGATCGGTTTGCGCGTCGCCGCGATCCCGTCGTAGCTGCCGGTGTTGGTGCCACGCATAACCCAGCGATGCGCAGCGACGTTGTCGTCGATCAGCAGCGCAACTCGCATGACGGAGAAATCCGGAAAGCCGCAGAACTGGTTCCGTGAGGTCTGTCGGATTGTGTCTCGGCCGTTCGTGATCATCCCGGAGACGATGTCCAAGAGCACGGCGTCTACGGCGTACACACCGCTGACGGTGTCGGCGTCGTGCGCATTGCATGCCGCATACAGGCGGTCCATCGATTCCTGAATCCGTCGACGCCGCCCCATGGGCGCCATTGTGGCTTACCGGGGCACGAATGAACACCCTCGTGTTCGACGCTCTGGGCGGCCGGGCGTACTGTTCTCGCATGGCGACGACCGAAATCGAAGTTCCGACGCTCCAGAACAACCGCACGATCGAAGAGGAACGCCTGTACCGCAAACAACGGCTCGCGGCGGGATTTCGACTGTTCGGCAAGTTCGGGTTCGACGAAGGTGTCGCGGGCCATATCACGGCACGCGATCCGGAGTTGCTCGATCACTTTTGGGTCAACCCATTCGGGAAGAGCTTCAAGCAGATCTGCGTGTCGGATCTGATCTTGGTGAATCACACGGGTGATGTGGTGGAAGGCGACGCGCCGGTGAATGGCGCGGCGTTCGCGATTCATTCGCAGGTGCACGCGGCGCGTCCCGACGTGATCGCGGCGGCGCACTCGCACTCGATCTACGGAAAGGCGTGGTCGTCGCTCGGTCGACTGCTCGATCCGATCACGCAAGACGCGTGCGCCTTCTACGACGACCACGGATTGTTCGACGACTTCACCGGAGTCGTGCTCGATCTCGAAGAAGGTCGACGCATCGGTGGGGCGCTCGGCGACCACAAGGCCGTCATCCTGCGCAACCACTGGCTCCTGACCGTCGGTCATTCGGTCGAAGAGGCCGTGTGGTGGTTCATCACGATGGAGCGCTCGTGCCAGGCGCAGTTGTTGGCCGAGGCCGCGGGTACACCCGTATTGATCGAAGCGGAGATGGCGGCGCGGACGGCACATCAGGTCGGTTCGCACGCGGCCGGTTGGTTCTCGTTTCAACCACTCTGGGATGTTGTCACGGCCGAGCAACCCGACCTCTTCGACTGACCGCGTACGCCAGTAACCGCGCGTTTGCGAGGCGCGTGTCCGCCTTGACCGTCTTGGGCGTTGGAGTAC
>JANYLF010000252.1 GCA_025357995.1 Acidimicrobiia bacterium
GTGCCTGCCGCGCGCCCGCGTCGCCGTTCACCACGCCGTCGGCGAGACGGTTCTGGATGCTGCGCGCGTCGGCTTCCGTGAGGTCGCGCGCGTTGCGAATCGCTTGGTCGGTCGCCACGCGCTCCGCTATCCCATACCCGACCGCGCCGATCACGGTGACGGCGACGAGACCCGCGAGCATGAACCAAACGATGGGTCGACGGTTCGCTTTTCGTTCGCCGCGTGGAGACATGCCGGGACAGCATGGCATCGGCGCGGAGTGCCCGTGACCGCGTGCTGTGGTCCTACGACCATCGTCCAATGGTGTTCGACGCGCGTCCGTGTGACGATCGACGTCACCCCACAAGGAGCCTCAATGCGTCGTTTGGTCAGCCTCAGTGCCGTTCTCGTGCTTGCCGGAACGCTCACCGCGTGCGGTTCGAGTTCATCCTCGAAGAGCGGTGGTGCGCCAACTTCCAGCGCTCCTGCCGCCGCGGCTGGTCCGGTGACGCAGCTGGGCGTCCACGATTTCGCGTTCGACCCGGCCGCGATGGATCTCAAGGCCGGCGCGGCCACCATCACGATCACCAACTCCGGTTCGGCGGAACACAACCTCACGATCGAGGGCCTCAAGGTGAACAAGGACATCAAACCCGGTACGACTGTCAGCGTGAACCTCACCGCGAAGTCCGGTACTTACAAGTTCCACTGCGAGTACCACCCGACCCAAATGAAAGGCACCGTCACGGTCGGGTAAGGGGGACTGGATGTCTCCCGTGCCTGCGCCGACCGAGCGAAGCGAGCCATGGTGTTGACTTCTAAGAGGTGATACAAGTACCATACAAGTCATGCGGTATTTGGATCTGGCCGAAGCGCTGAGAAGCGACATTGCCGACGGTGCGACCGGCGCGCTGCCGAGTGAGGCCGAGCTGGGGGAACACCATCACGTCTCTCGCGTGACGGTCCGCCGGGCGCTCGAACTGCTCCGCGACGAGGGCTTGGTCATGAGTCGGCGCGGCGCCGGGTGGTTTGTCGCCACCGACCCTGTTCGCCAGCCACTGGGCCGAGTCACCACGATCGAATCGGCCCTCGAAGCGGCGGGGGCCACACCCGAGCGACGAGTCTTGGAATTTGGATTCGAGCCCGCCGCTCCGGACATCGCCAAGGTGCTCGACCTCGCGGCCGATGCGGAAGTGCTCCGCGTCCTGCGGCTCAACCTCGCCGACAACGAGCCTTTCGCCCTCGTCACGGTGTGGCTCCCGGCGACCCTCGGCAAGCACGTGAGCCGTGCCGACGTGGAACGCGCCACGTTCTACGACCTGTTGCCTCTCCACGGCGTGGAGGCGGGCCGAGTCGTACAGACCATCACCGCGACCACCGCGGCCCGCGACGAAGCCCGTCGGCTCGGTGGACACGAAGGCGACCCTCTGCTGGCGTGTCGACGGGTCACCTACGATCGGAACGGCGCCGCGGTCATGGTTTCCGAGCATCGCTATCCGGCCCAATCGACCGCGCTCGAAGTTGAGTTTCCCGCCCCCCATCCCTCTGGAGCCCGTCATGGCTGAGACTGTTGTCCCCACCACGCCCGTCGAACTGGTGCGCGCCGCGTACGAGCGGTACCCGGAACGCGTCGAGATCGCGCGGGCCCGAAAGGGGCGGGCGCTCACCTTCGGCGAGAAGGTGCTGATCGCGCACGCCGACGATCCGAACACCATCGGATTGGCGCGTGGTGTCGACTACGGCGACTACCGCCCCGATCGAGTCGCGATGCAAGACGCCACCGCGCAGATGGCGCTCCTGCAGTTCACGCTCGCGAAGCTGCCGACGGTCGCGGTCCCGAGCACGGTGCATTGCGATCACTTGATCCAAGCGCGCGTCGGGGCCGAGGCCGACATGGTCAACGCCATCGACGTGAACTCCGAGGTCTACGAGTTCCTGCGCACCGTGAGCGCGAAGTACGGCATCGGCTTCTGGAAGCCGGGCTCGGGCATCATCCATCAGGTCGTGTTGGAGAACTACGCGTTTCCGGGCGGGATGATGATCGGCACCGACAGTCACACCCCCAACGCGGGCGGAATTGGCATGATCGCGATTGGCGTCGGTGGTGCCGACGCGGTCGACGTGATGGCTGGATGGCCCTTCAACACGCGCGTACCGAACCACATCGGAGTGAAGCTCACCGGTGCGCTCTCGGGGTGGGCGTCCCCGAAGGACGTGATCCTCAAGGTCGCGGGCATCCTCACGGTGAAGGGCGGCACCGGCGCGATCGTCGAGTACTTCGGGCCGGGCGCCGCGTCGATCTCCGCCACCGGCAAGGCCACGATCTGCAACATGGGCGCCGAGATCGGCGCGACCTGCTCGATATTCGCGTACGACGAGCGGATCGCGAGCTACCTCACCGCGACGGGGCGGGAGGCGCTCGCCGATCTGGCCGACGAATACGCGCAGCACCTCCGCAATGACCCCGAGGTCGACGCGAATCCCGAAGCCTTCTACGACCGCGTCATCGAAATCGACCTCTCGGCCCTCGAACCGCACCTCGTCGGCCCGCACACCCCGGACCTCGATCGCCCCATCTCGGAAGTGCGCGCGGCGGTGGAGTCCGAGGGGTACCCGGCCAATATTTCGGCCGCGCTCGTAGGTTCGTGCACCAACTCGAGCTACGAAGACATCGGGCGCGCCGCGAACATCGCGCGTCAGGCGTCAGCCGCCGGGCTGCGAGTGAAGACGCCGCTCCTCATCACGCCCGGTTCGGAGCAAGTGCGCGCCACGATCGAGCGTGATGGACTGCTAGCGGACCTCGAAGCGATCGGTGCGACGGTCCTCGCCAACGCGTGCGGACCGTGTATCGGCCAGTGGCAACGCGACGACATCTCCAAGGGCGACGTCAACACGATCGTGTCGTCGTTCAACCGCAATTTCCCGGCCCGCAACGACGGCAACCCGTCGACGCTCTCGTTCATCGGTTCGCCCGAGACCGTGACCGCGATGGCGCTGACCGGCCGTCTCGACGTCGACTTCGTGCGCGAGCCGGTGATCGCCGACGACGGCACCGCGGTGCAGCTCGTTGCGCCCGTGGCCGACGAACTCCCTGCGAAGGGATTCGATCCGGGCGAATCGGGCTTCGTGGCGCCGGCGGCCGATCCGTCGACGGTCGAGATCGTGGTGAAGCCTGACAGCGAACGACTCGAACTCCTGCACCCTTTCGCCGCGTGGGACGGTGCCGACTACACCGGATTGCGCGTGCTCATGAAGGCCGCGGGCAAGTGCACCACCGACCACATCTCGCCCGCGGGTCAGTGGCTCAAGTACCGGGGTCACCTCACCAACATCTGCGGCAACCTCTTCATCGGTGCGAACAACGCGTTCACCCCGGGCCAGTCCGGGGTGGGGATCGACGCTCGTGACGGGAGTGAGGTGCCACTTCCCGATCTCGCGAAGCGGTACAAGGACGCTGGCATCGCGTGGGTCGCGATCGGCGACGAGAACTACGGAGAGGGTTCCTCGCGCGAACACGCCGCGATGGAGCCGCGGTACATGGGCGCGAAAGCGGTGATCGTCCGATCGTTCGCGCGTATTCACGAGGCGAACCTCAAGAAGCAGGGCGTGCTCGCGCTCACGTTCGCGGATGCGGCGGATTACGACAAGGTGCGCGTTGACGACACTGTGGACATTGTCGGTCTCGCCGAGTTGGCGCCGGATCGGCCCGTCAAGGTGGTTCTGCACCATGCCGATGGTTCCGCGAGCGGTGTGGACACGACTCACACCATGTCGGAGGAGCACATCGCGTGGTTCAAGGCCGGGTCCGCCCTCAATCTTCTGGCGGCACAACAGGACAAGTAGCCGGCGCGCTCGAACGCGGGCAGGAGGCACCGTCCCGGCCTCGTGGTCTGGACCGCATGGGCCAGTTCATGGCGCGTCATCGCTGGTGGGTGCTCGGCGCATGGTTGCTCGCGTTGGTCGCGCTCGCAGTCCCGGCGTCCGGACTCCAAGACGTGTATCGCGATGTCTTCAGCGTCCCGGGAACGAACTCGCAGGCCGCGACGAATCTGCTCAATCACCGATTCCCGACCCAGCAGCAGCCGAGCGCGTCGGTCGTTGTCGCGGTGGCTTCCGGCTCGGTGACGGGTGTCGCCCACGAGGCGGCGATCGGGACGATGCTCGCGAAGATCAAGGCTCAGCCCGGCGTGGAGACGGTGAGCGATCCGTTCGGTCCCGTACCGCGCGTCTCCGCCGATGGAAAGATCGCAATCGCCACGGTGATCTACAAAGGCTCGACTGCCGATCTCCCCAAGGGTGCCTTCGACGGTCTGACCCTGGCGGCGAAGGGCACGGAATCGGCCGGGCTGAACGTCCAGTTCGGCGGTCCCGTGGTGGACCTCCAGAACTCGGGCGGCGGCAACGACGCGGCCGACATGATCGGGATCATCGCGGCCGTCATGATCCTGTTGTTCCTCTTCGGTTCCGTGCTCGCGGCCTTCCTTCCGATCGGTGTCGCGTTGTTCGGTGTGTTGACGGCGACCGTCGGCCTGATGCTCTTCGCCACGCAGACCAATATCGGAACGGTGGCCCCCGTCCTCGGTTCGATGATCGGGCTCGGCGTGGGCATCGACTACTCGTTGCTCGTGCTCAGTCGATATCTGCAGAACCGCGACGAAGGCATGGACCACATTCCTGGCGTCGGGCATGCCGTGGGAACCGCGGGCGCGGCGTCGCTCTTCGCGGGATGCTGCGTGGCGATGGCCTTGTGTGGGCTCGCGATCTCGGGGATTCCCTACGTTGCGATGCTCGGATTCTCGGCCGGGCTGTTCGTGGTCGTGATGGTGCTCGCCGCGCTCACCTTGCTGCCGGCTCTGCTCGGATTCGGCGGGCCGCGGCTGGCGGCGCATCACCGCAACGTGGAGCGGGCCGAAGACGTTGGTGGTATGTGGTACCGGTTCGCCCACGAGGTCGGGAATCGCCCCGCGATCTTTGTCGCGGTTTCCGTACTGATCTTGGCGGTGTTGGCTGCGCCGCTGGTGGATCTGAAGCTCGGCTTTACCGACGACGGTGACGCGCCGGCCGCGACCACCCAACGCAAGGCGTACGACCTGATCGCGCAGGGCTTTGGCGAGGGCGCGAACTCCCCGTTGCTGGTTGCGATGGCGTTGCCGACTCCGACCGCGGCAAACGCGAAGTCTGAGCTGGCCGCAGTGGAGAAGCTCGCCGGCGCGCTGGCGAAGGCGCCGGATGTGGCATCGGCGACCCCGCCGATTCCGAGCCCGGGGAAGAACGCCGCGATCGTATTGGTGACTCCGAAGCAGGCGCCCAACGCGGCGTCGACCCAAACCCTGGTTCGCGCTTTGCGAACGTCGGTGATCCCTCAGGCAACTGCCGGCACCGTGTTGGCCGGCCACGTGTTCGTCGGTGGCGCGACCGCGTCACTCATCGACGTGACCGACCGAGTCTCCGATCGGTTGCTCGAGTGCATCGGGATTGTCG
>JANYLF010000269.1 GCA_025357995.1 Acidimicrobiia bacterium
CGCGCGACCGGCGAGGGGCAACAGGTTGACGCAGCCGAGCCGGACGACCTTGCTCGCCCAGAACTCCTGTCGGATGACGACGCCGGCAACCCGACGCGTGGCCAGGTCAGACGGCCGGTACACCAGCTCCTCGTCGACCTCGTACCCGTAGCGGACGTGGCGCACGATGAAGTCGTAGACCCCAGGAGGGACCGCGCCGCGCGCGGCAAGGTGCGCCCGGAACCGTCCGTCTGCGTCCGGGAGCGCATCGGCGATGGCAGCGGTCCCGTCTCGCCGCGCCACCGGAACGATTGGATCACCGATGCGCCAATCGGCCTGGCTCTCCACGAGATAGACGCGCACGGATTCCCAATGGCCGACGTTGTATCCGGACACGGCGATCTCCCCGTCACCGTCGTCGAAGCCGTTCAGCATGCGATCGTCGGCATCGGTGTTCAGCACCATCGGCCGGTCAAACCCGGACACCGTCACCTCGGACTGGACGAGTGGCTCACCCCCGCGGCTGACCACGATGGTGAGGCTCTGCCCGCGCCAGCGCTCGTTGGCGGAGTCGACGGTGAAGATCTCCTCGGAGTGCGGATCGTCGAGGCCGAACTGCGGCCACAACACCGTCTCCGGAAGTACGCCGAACCCATCGGTCATCAATCGGCTGACGAAGAGCGGGCCGGTTCCGTCGCGGATTTCGAAGTCGTGCGCAGTCGCCGGCGCAAGACCGGCCGCCATGACCAGCAGTGACTCGCCCACTGCCGGCGCGACCGGGTCGTGACCGAAACCAGTGTCGCCGCACACTCGAACGCTGGGCTCGGCGTGCGCGCCGTGGAGTACGTCGACGGGGACGCGCACGACCCACGTCGCGTCGCCGTCGTCATCCGATCGCTCGGCCGGCTTGGTCTCGACGAGCACGCGCCACCCATGAGGGGCAGTCACGCCGAACGAAAGCTCGCGGTATCGATCGAAGAACTCCTCGATGTCGTCACGCTCGCAGCGGATCGTCGCGCGGCCGCGGGCATCCGTGACCGCGTGACCCAGTGGCGCATCGGAAGGCGCGGCTCCGATCGAGGCGTGGACGATCAAGCCCGGTAACCCGGTGCCCGTCTCGTCGGTCACGACCTGGACGCCAAGAAGGATGCTCATCAGGCTGCCCTGCCCCTCGTGTCTCTTCGTACGGTGACGCCGAGAAGATCTAGACATCCCACGGGTGGTTGGTGTCAAGCGGCGAGTTGAGTTCGGTGGGCCCAGGCGGTGTGTTCGTCGTAGGGGGTGCCGTGGGTGAGGCAGCCGTGGAGGATGCCGACGAGTCGGTTGCCGAGGGCGCGTAGCGCCCGATTGTGGGTATCGCCGTTCGACCGTCGCTCGTCGTAGAACGTTCGTGCTCCGGGGCTGGCGGTGAGCGTGGCGAATGCCCAGAGGTAGCAGGCGTCGGCGAGGCGCGTGTTGCGGGCGTAGCGGGCGAGCACGACTCGGTGTTTGCCTGACGCTCGGGTAATTGGTGACGTGCCGGCGTAGTTCTTGCGACACTTGGCGTTCGCGTAGCGGTTCGGGTCATCTCCGAACTCTGCGAGCACCCGGGCGCCCAGGATCATCCCGAGTCCTGGCTGGGATTGGATGATCTTGGCGTCCGGGTGCATCTCAAAATGTGTGCCGAGTTCCGGCTCGAGCCGATCAATCTGCGCGGTGAGCTCGACGGTGACTGCGACAAGCGCCGTGACGGTCGCACCCATCGCGTTCGCGATTACTGCAGGTGCTTCGAGCTGCGCGCTCCGCAGGGCGGTCTGGATCTGGTCGGCGCGTTCGTCGACGCGTCGTTGCCGGCCTCCTCGACGCAACGCGGACGCGATCCTCGAGCGAGAGAGTCCACGCCCCGCGGCCGGTGTCGACGCGACCCCAAGCACCGCCAGAGCGTCTCGGGAACCCAGTTCGGGGAACGCTTCCAGCGCGGCCGGGTAGAACTCCCGCAGCGTGGACCGCAGCTGATTGAGTTGCCGTTGTCGGGTCCAGATCAAGCTCTGATGGGCCCGCGCCAACACCTTGATCGCTTCGCCGAGGTCGCTATCGCCCGCGATCGGTCGATGGTTGTGTCCATCGGTGCGCGCGAGTTCAGCGAGGACGAATGCATCACCAGGGTCGGACTTCGCTCCCGAGGTCGAGTGCCGTTCCCGGTAGCGAGACGTCGACATCGGGTTCACCGCCAACACCCGGTACCCCGACGCGACCATCGCCGCGGCGAACAATCCCCGATCCGTTTCGGTCGCGACCGTCACCTCGGCCGGGTCATCGACGAACGGCGCCAACAGTTCATGGAACCGGGCGACACCGTCGATGCCCTCAGGCACCCGACCCTTCGCGAGCCGCGTCCCGTGCTCGTCTTCGATATGGAGGTCGTGGTGGGCCTCGGCCCAGTCATGACCCACAAACACCTTCGCCATGCCAGCTCCTCTTCGCCGTCGGTTGTCGAGCCCGAGGCAGCCAGCAGCTCGCTAATGGTTCAGTGCTCGAAGCACGTCATCCCACCAGCCGTCCAAGGCCGACCTCACCGACCGACCGGCGCACGATCTAGACCTAGGACTCAAACGCCCAGCGCCCACGAGTGCTGACCGACCAGCGGCTCAGAACCATCCTCACTCGCAAGAGTGAAACGGTCGAACCCCATTAGCGTCCGGAATCGTGACCGACGACGGCCCTTGGCAACCAGAACTCGAACAACTCGCCCGCCGCACCGCGCTCGCGCAGGAGATGGGCGGTGCGGAGAAAGTCGAGCGCCACCACGGCCAGGGCAAGCTCACCGTCCGGGAACGGATCGCCGCTCTCCTCGACCCCGACTCCTTCCGGGAAGTCGGCCAACTTACCGGCCGGGCCACGTACGACGCCGACGGCAACCTCACCGCCGTCATGCCCGCCAACTTCGTGATGGGTCGGGGCACCATCGACGGTCGCACCGTCGTGGTCGGCGGCGACGACTTCACCGTGCGCGGGGGCGCGGCCGACGCCTCGATCTTCCAGAAGCAGGTGATGGCCGAGCGCATGGCGCACGACTACGGCCTCCCCATCGTCCGCCTCGTCGACGGGTCAGGTGGCGGCGGCAGCGTCAAGACGCTCGAAACCGAACGTCGCTCGTTCGTGCCGTTCAACCCGGGATGGGAATGGGTCGTGGCCAACCTCGGCCGCGTACCGGTGGTGAGCCTGTGCCTCGGCAGCGTCGCGGGCTTGGGCGCGGCGCGCGTCGTGACGAGCCACTACTCGCTCATGGTGAAGGGCACCAGCCAACTCTTCGTGGCTGGTCCGCCAGTCGTGAATCGGCTCGGCATCGAAGAGGTCGACAAGGAAACCCTCGGCGGCAGCACAATCCACACGCGCAACGGCGCGGTGGACGACGAAGTGGAAAGTGAAGCCGAGGCGTTCACGCGTACTCGTGCGTTCCTCTCCTACCTGCCGAGCTCGGTCGACGAACTTCCGCCGCGTGCCGAGCCCTCCGACGATCCCGACGGCGCCGACGAATCGTTGCTCCACGCGATTCCTCGTGAACGCCGGCGCGTCTACCAAGCGCGCGCCATCATCGAGACCGTCGTCGATCACGGATCGTTCCTGGAAGTCGGGAAGATGTGGGGTCGTTCCGCGATCACCGGCCTCGCACGCGTCGACGGCTGGCCCGTCGCGATCCTGGCCAACGATCCGTACCACTACGCGGGCGGATGGACCGCCGACGCGTCGCGGAAGGTCGAGCGCTTTGTCGACCTCGCGGAGACGTTCCGCCTCCCGGTGGTGCATCTCGTCGACAACCCAGGGTTCGTCATCGGTACGCAGGCCGAACAGCAGGCCACCATTCGTCACGGCGCGCGTGCACTCGCGGCGATCTACCAGGCCACGGTTCCGTGGTGCTCGGTGATCCTGCGCAAGGTCTACGGCGTGGCCGGTGCCGCACATCAGAACGCGTCCCGATTGTCGTACCGCTTCGCGTGGCCGTCGGGTGAGTGGGGCTCGCTCCCGCTGGAAGGCGGCATCGAGGCCGCGTACAAGGCGCAGCTCGAAGCCGCCGACGATCCCGACGCGTTGCGGTCCGAGATCGAAGCGCGCCTCGCCAAGGCCCGCGATCCGTTCAAGACCGCAGAGGTGTTCCTCGTCGACGACATCGTCGACCCCCGCGAGACCCGCCCACGCCTGTGTGAGTTCGCCAACCTCGCGGCACCACGGCGAGTCCGCACGGGTCCCGGCGCCCGAGCACCGCGGCCGTAGCCCGGTAACGTCGGGGGCATCGGGAGGAGAACATGAACGAATCGGCGCAGCTGCCCGTCGACGAGCTACATGCGGTACTCCACACGGAGACCGGATCGATGCTGCCGCGCGCCGCGTACGTGGACCCGGCCGTGCTCACCTGGGAGCTCGAACACTTCTTCTCGCGGTCGTGGGTCTGTGCGGGTCGGTCGACCGATCTCGCGATGCCCGGTACACGCACCGCCACCCGGATCGGCAACGAGACGGTGCTCATCGTCCGCAGCGACGACGGGCGGCTCCGCGGTTTCTTCAATGTGTGTCGCCATCGCGGCCACGAGCTGATGCCCTGCGATGCATCCACGACGCGCGCCACGATCGCGTGCCCGTACCACGCGTGGGTGTACAACCTCGACGGTACGTTGCACTCGACGCCGCGCTACGACCCGCCGGCCGACTTCGATCCGTCCGCGCACACGCTCGGCGCGGTGAGCGTCGAGGAGTGGCGCGGGTGGATCTTCGTGAACGCGTCGGGCGACGCGGCTCCGCTCGTCGACCACATCGGCGGGTTCGACGCGATCGTCGCGGCGTACGAACCCGAACGCCTCGTCGTCGGCGCCCGCCACGAGTACACGATGGCGGCCAACTGGAAGCTCCCGATCGAGAACTACCACGAGTGCTACCACTGTCCCGCGATCCACCCGCAACTCTGTCTCCTGAGCCCACCCACCAGCGGCGAGAACTTCGACGTTGCCGGTGTCGCGATCGGCGGCTCGATGGACTTGGTCGACGGCGCAGTCACGATGTCGATCACCGGGTCGAGTCCGTTGGCGCCGCTGCGCGGGCTCGACGACGCGCAACGGCGCGAGGTGCAGTACGCGGGCGTCTTCCCGAACCTGCTCGTCAGTCTGCATCCCGACTACGTGATGACGCATCGCATCCGACCCGTCGCTCCCGATCTCAGCGAGGTCGAATGTGTGTGGCTCTTCGACCCCGACTCCATACGCAATGCCGACTTCGACCCGTCGTTCGCCGTCGACTTCTGGGACATCACCAACCGCCAGGACTGGAACGCCTGCGAGTCGGTGCAGCGCGGGCTCGCCAACGAGCGCTGGACCCCCGGGCCGATCGCACCGATGGAGTCGACCGTCTACCGCTTCGAGACGATGGTGGCCAACGGCTACCTCGACCGCGAGGCGCTGCCGCAGCCCTCCGGCCAGGCCCTGCATGCAGCCCAGGGCCCCAACCAGTAGCCGACATCGGTGGGGGTCAGACGAGGGCGCGCACGCCGCGCTTGTCGAGCTGCGCGGCGATGATGATGCGCTGGATCTCCGACGTGCCTTCCCAGATGCGCTCGACGCGGAGCTCGCGGAAGAAGCGCTCCGCGACGTTCTCGCGCATGTACCCGCGGCCGCCGAAGATCTGCACCGCGCGGTCGGCGACCCGGTTCGCCATCTCGGACACGTAGAGCTTGATCATCGAGCACTGGGCGTGCTGAACCTTGACGTCGGTGCCGGCGTCGATCCCGCGGGCTGTCTCGTACGTCATCGCGCGGGCGGCGAACAGCTCGGTGAGCGAGTCGGCGAGCATGCCCTGGACCGCCTGGTACTCGATCAGCGGGGTCCCGGAGATGATGCGTTGCTGGGCGAAGGCGGTGGCCTCCTCGACCAGTCGCTCGGCGGCCCCCAGGCAGCGGGCGGCGATCATCAGCCGCTCGTACCTGAACCACTCGTAGGCGAAGGCCATCCCGCCGCCCTCTGGACCCACCAGGTGGTCGGCGCTGACCCGGACGTCCTCGAAGGCCACGATCGGGTGGTGGTGGGAGAACGTGTGCGTGTACGCGGGGGTGCGGACCACCCGGACCCCCGGTGTCGGCAGGTCCACCACGAACATCGCGTGCCCGCCGGCGTGCGGGCCCTGCGTCAGCTTGGCCTGGAAGAAGCAGTACTGGGAGTCGTTGTAGGAGGTCACGTGCCACTT
>JANYLF010000007.1 GCA_025357995.1 Acidimicrobiia bacterium
CAGATCCTGCACAACATCGATCGCATCGGCGAGCGCAAGGTCGACAGCGCGAAAAAGACGCTCACGATGTTGAACCCCGACGTCGACATCGTCACCTACGACGTGCGCTTCGGTGCCGACAACGTGCTCGACATCATCGACGGGTACGACGTGGTGCTCGACGGCACCGACAACTTCCCCACGCGCTACCTGCTCAACGACGCGTCATTACTCAAGCGGGTACCAGTGGTGCACGGATCGATCTTCCGCTTCGAAGGTCAGGTCACGATATTCAAGCCCTACGAAGGCCCGTGCTACCGCTGTCTGCTCCCCGAGCCGCCACCGCCCGAGCTTGCGCCGAGTTGCGCGGAGGCGGGCGTGCTCGGCGTGCTGCCCGGCATCGTCGGATCGATCCAGGCGCTCGAGACCATCAAGCTCCTGCTCGACCTCGGCGACCCGCTCATCGGTCGCCTCCTCGCCTACGACGCGTTGGAGCAGAGCTTCCGCACCTTCAAGGTGCGGCGCGATCCGACCTGTCCGGCCTGTGGTGCAGATGCCGGCGAGATCGTGATCGCCGAATACGACCAGCACTGCCTGCCGCACGCCGTGCTCGCCGACGGCAGCACGCTCACTCACTGAGCGCGCGAGCGCCGCGCACTCCGCGCGAATATCTCGTTCCTCCGACTGCCCGTTCGGGGTAATTCAGACATCGCGCTCGCGTCGCTCCAGATTTCCGCGCTCGTGGCCGAAGAACCCAACCAATACCGGGGAAGCCCCGGCCCGGTTGGGAGGCCGCGATGAACACGTACTTGGATCGTCGAGCACGACGTGCGCAACGTCGACGGATCGAAGCAGTAGCGGGAACGTGTGTCGCGGTGATCGTGGCCGCACTCGTGCTCGCGTCGTGCGGTGTCACCACGGCGGGCGCGGAACCGTCACGTCCACGGCCCCTTGCGGACCGGCGTGTCGTCTCGGTGAAGCCGAAGACCGTGCCCTCGACCACGACGTCCACGCGACCGGCGGTGAATCCCTTCATCGGGCCACCACCCGCGGCAAGTGGCGTGGGTCGTCGCATCGTGTACTGCAACTCGTGCCAGACCGTGTGGCTCGTTGAAGCCGACAACTACGTGACGGCGATGTACAGAGTGAGCGGGCACCGTGGCATGCCCGCGCCCGGCGAGTATCACGCGTTCCGCAAGATCGACATGGGTCGATCCAAGGCGCATCCGTGGCTCCGGCTGCCGTGGTTCGTGGGCTTCGCATGGGGCAACACGACCGACATCGGATTCCACGGCATCCCGATCCGACCCGACGGAACGCAGATCGAGAACGACTCGCAGCTCGGGATTCCGTTGAGCTCCGGCTGTGTGCGCCAGAACCAGGTGAACGCGAAGTTCCTCTACGACTGGGCGCCGGTCGGAACGCTCGTGGTCGTCACGCCTTAGCGGCGGCGCTTCGCCGCGCCATGGTGTTCGGCCAACTCGAGCAGCGTGCGCACTCCGAAGCCGGTTCCGCCGCGCCGCGCGTACCCGTCGTCGGCATTCGCGCGGGCCGGACCCGCGATGTCGAGATGCACCCACGGCACATCGTTGACGAACTCTTGCAGGAACAGACCCGCGGTGAGAGCGCCGCCGTATCCGCCACTGCCGATGTTCTTCATGTCGGCGATCTCGGAGTCAATTTGCTTCCGGTACTGCTTCGGCAGCGGGAGCGGCCACATTTGCTCGCCCGCGCGCTTCGATGCGGACTCCACCTCGTCGCCGAACGACTCGTCGTTGGCCATCAGGCCCGCGATCTTCTCACCGAGCGCCACGACGCACGCACCGGTGAGCGTGGCGAGATCCACGATGCCGTCGGGCTTGGCCTCGGCCGCGAGTGAGAGCGCGTCGGCCAGGATCAAACGGCCCTCGGCGTCGGTGTTGAGCACCTCCGCGGTCTTGCCGTTGCGGAACGTGAGCACGTCGCCAGGGCGGATCGCCTCCCCACTCGGCATGTTCTCGACCATCGGCGTGTAGCCCACAACCTTGGTGGTAACACCCAGCTCGCCGAGCACGGACATCGCCGCGATGACCGCGGCCGCGCCGGACATGTCGGTCTTCATTGTCTCCATGCCGCTGCCGGTCTTGATCGACAAGCCGCCGGAGTCGAAGACCACGCCCTTGCCGACAAACGCGATCGAGCCACGCGCACCGCGGGGCGAGTAGGTCATCTTCACGAACCGCGGCGGTTGCTTCGAGCCTTGCCCGACTCCGAGTACTCCACCCAACCGTTCGCGGCGCATCGCCGCGACGTCGAGAACCTCGACGCGCACGCCGGTGCCGCGCAGGAGTTGTTGCGCGAACTTCGCGAACCGATCCGGCGCGAGCTCGCGCGCGGGCGTGTTGACCATGTCTCGCGCCCAAGCGACCGCGCCCGAGATCGTGACGGCGCGCCCGAGCCCGCGCGTGGCCGCCGCGCCACCACCACCGAGCAGGACCACGTGGGTCAACTTCCGCTTCGACGGGCTCTTGGACCGGTACTCCAAGAATTCGTATCCGCCCAGGAGTACGCCTTCGCCGATGGCCTGGGCGACCTCGCCACGATTCAGCGCCTCGGGGGCCGCGTCGGCCAGCGTGGTCGCAACGCGCGCGGAGCCACCCGCCTTCTGCGAGATCAGCGCTCCGGCGACGCGCAGGTCGTCGAGGGTGAGATCGGTGGCCGAGCCGAGCCCGACGAGCAACGCAGTCTTCGCGGTGGCATCGATCGGCACGAAGAGCGATTGACCGCGACCGCCGTCGAATCCAGCTCGCTCCATGAACCGCGCGAGTGAACCACCACACGCATCGTCGACCGCGTCGGCACCGGGGCCGAAAGCACGATCCGCGAAGATCGGCACGGCCAGCACATCAGCACGAGTGCGCCCGGGTGCGCTCGACGCCACGGTGAACGAGATCGACACGAATCCTCCTGGTGGTTCAGCGGTCGCCGCGAGCGGCACGGTATTGGCCCTCTTGCCAACGACCGAGAGTCCAGCACAAGTCGGCCAACCGATTGAGGTATGGCACGACCTGACTCTCCGGCTCGAGCCAACCTTCGCGCGTGGCGGTGACGCATTCTCTCTCCGCGCGCCGGGTGGTGGTGCGGGCCAGATCGAGTGCAGCCGAGATTCGGTTCTCACCGGGAAGCACGAACTCGGTGGGGGCGGCGAAGCGTCCGGTGAGATCGTCGATGATCGGTTCGAGGGCGGTGACCATCGCGCTCGTGACGCGCGTCGCGTCGTCGGTGAGCTTGGGTCGGTTCTGCGGCGCGGTGGCCAACTCGGCCCCGACCACGAAGAGTTCGCGTTGCAGGCGGATCAGCAGCACGCCGATCTCGGAGTCGGGCTCACACTCGGCGCGAGCGAGGCCCAACGCCGAAACCGCCTCGTCGGTGGTGCCAAAGGCCGACGGGCCCACCGCGTCTTTCGCGACCCGCCCGCCGTAGAACAAGGCGGTCGTGCCGTCGTCACCCGTACGTGTGTAGACCTTCATGGCGCGCCGATCGTACCGGGAGGACCTCCCGGTACCGGAGCCTTCGACGCCGAGCGACGTGCCAACCGACCCAGCCGTTACCTGCGGTGGTCGGCAAGACCCACCCGGTAGCCTTTCCGGACTCATGTCGGACTTTCTCGCCACCTTGCCCGAACGCGTCCTGATCCTCGATGGCGCGTTCGGCACCTGGGTCCAGGCCCAGGATCTCGGTCCCGACGACTTCGGCGGCGAGGAGCTCGAAGGCTGCAACGAGAACCTCGTGGTCACCCGACCCGATCTGATCCGCCAAATGCACTCCGAGTTCTTCGCCGCGGGGGTCGACGCCGTCGAGACCGCCACCTTCGGATCCTTCGCGTTGGTGCTCAACGAATACGGCATCGCCGATCAGGCCTACGACATGAACGTGACCGCCGCGCGCCTCGCGAAGGAAGCGGCCGAGGAATACAGCACCCCGAATCGGCCGCGATGGGTCATCGGCTCGATCGGACCCGGGACGCGTCTCCCCTCGTTGGGCGCGATCACCTTTGACGCGCTGCGGGCCGACTACCAAGAGCAAGCCGCCGGGTTGATCGCGGGCGGAGCCGACGTGCTGCTCGTGGAGACGGTCTATGACCTGCTCCAGGCGAAGTCGGCGCTGATCGCGTGTCGACGGGCCATGGCCGACGCCGGACGCGAGCTGCCACTCATGGTGCAGGTCACGATGGAGACGACCGGCCGCATGCTCGTCGGTTCGGAGATCGGCGCGGCGGTGACCGCGTTGGAGGCGATGCGTCCCGACGTGATCGGCCTCAACTGCGCAACCGGCCCGAACCAGATGACCGAACATCTGCGCTATCTCGCACAACACGGTCGCACGTTCCTCTCGTGTCTCCCCAACGCCGGGCTGCCGTCGGTCGTCGACGGTCACACGCACTACGACCTCACGCCCGAGTTGCTGGCCGACGCCCACGAACGCTTCGTCTCCGAGTTCGGGATCAACATTGTGGGTGGATGCTGCGGCACCACGCCCGAACATCTCGCCGCGGTCGTCGCACGGCTCGGAACCGATCGTCCGCCGACCGTGCGTACGCCGGAGTTCGAGCCGGGGTGTTCAAGTATCTACAGCCACGTGCCGTACCGCCAGGAACTCGCGTACCTGGCGGTCGGGGAACGCACCAACGCGAACGGGTCGAGGAAGTTCCGCGACGCGATGCTCGCCGAGGACTGGGACACATGCGTCCAGATGGCGCGCGACCAGGTGAAGGAAGGCGCGCACGTGCTCGACGTGTGCGTCGATTACGTGGGCCACGACGGCACCGTCGACATGGAACAGATTGCGGCACGCTTTGCGACACAAGCTGCGCTACCGCTGGTGTTCGACTCCACCGAGCCGCAGGTTTTGGAGACCGGGCTCAAGCACTCCGGCGGCAAGGCGATCCTCAACTCGGCCAACCTCGAAGACGGCGAGCACGAGGGTTCGCGCCTCGACCGCGTGTTCACCTTGGCCGGCGAGTACGGCGCGGCCGTCATCTGTCTCGCAATCGACGAAGAAGGCCAAGCGCGCGATGCCGATTGGAAGCTGCGCGTGTGCAAGCGGATCTACGCGCTTGCCACCGAGAAATACGGCATCGACCCTACCGACCTGATCTTCGACATGCTCACGTTCCCGCTCGGATCCGGTCAGGACGAGCTGCGCCACGACGGCATCGAGACCATCGAGGCAATCCGACGCGCCAAGACCGAACTCCCCGGATCGTCCACCATCCTCGGGCTCTCCAACGTGAGCTTCGGACTCAAGCCCGTGATCCGTCACGTGCTCAACAGCGTGTTCCTCCACGAGTGTCGCGAAGCCGGACTCGACGCCGCGATCGCGCACGCGGCGCGCATCATCCCGATGCACAAGATCGACGATCGCGCGCGTGAAGTCGCGCTCGACCTCATCTACGACCGTCGCACCGACACCTACGACCCACTCATGGAACTCCTCAGCCTGTTCGAAGGCGTGGAGGCCAGCGCGGTCGAACGCGAGGATCGTTCGGGATGGCCCGTCGAGGAGCGACTCTCGCATCGCATCATCGACGGCGAGCGCGACGGCATCGAGGCCGAGCTCGACGAAGCCATGACCGGCGGGCGCGCCGCGCTCTCGATCATCAACGACGTGCTCCTCGAAGGCATGAAGGTCGTCGGCGAACTCTTCGGCCGGGGCGAGATGCAGCTGCCGTTCGTGCTCCAGAGCGCGGAGACGATGAAGACCGCGGTCGCGTACCTCGAACCGCACCTCGACAAAGACGACTCGGGCGGCAAGGGCGTCGTCGTGATCGGCACGGTCAAGGGCGATGTCCACGACATCGGCAAGAACCTCGTCGACATCATCCTGACCAACAACGGGTACGAGGTTCACAACATCGGGATCAAGGCACCGCTGCAAACCTTCGTCGACAAGGCCAAGGAAGTGTCGGCCGACGCGATCGGCATGAGCGGACTGCTCGTGAAGTCCACGATCATCATGCGCGAGAACTTGCTCGAGCTGAACACGCTCGGCCTCGCCGACATCCCGATCCTGCTCGGTGGCGCCGCCCTCACACGCAACTACGTGGAAGTCGATCTCCGCGAGGTCTACGAGGGTCGCCTCTTCTACGGCAAGGATGCGTTCGAGGGTCTGCACACGATGGACACCTTGATGACCGCGAAGAAGACGGGCGTCATCGACCCGGACCTCGGCCGTGCACCGGGTGGCCGCAAGCTGCCGGCCCGCAAGAGCGAACAGCCCGTCGAAGCCATCGACATCCCGGCCCGTTCCGATGTCGCGGTCGACGTGCCGATCTTCACGCCGCCGTTCCTCGGGGCGCGCGTCGCGAAGGGCATCTCGCTTGACGAGATCGCGGGCTACGTCAACGAGACCGCGCTGTTCCGGAATCAGTGGCAGTTCCGCCCGGAGAGTGGCGAGCCCGACGACGACTTCAAGACGCGCATCCGATCCACGCTGCGCGCCGAGCTCGACAGTGCGAAGTCACTCGGATGGCTGGTGCCGGCTGTCGCGTGGGGATACTTCCCCGTCAACGCCGAGGGCGACGACCTCGTCGTATGGACCGACGACGATCGCCGCAGCGAACGGTGCCGTTTTCAATTCCCGCGTCAGCACAAGGACCGCTTCCTCTGCATCTCCGACTTCTTCCGACCGGTCGAGACCGGCGACGCGGACTACGCGGGGTTCCATGTGGTCACCGTCGGCTCCGACGCGTCCGCGCGCGAGCGCGAGCTGTTCGCCGAGAACCGGTATCAGGAATACCTCCTGTGCCACGGACTGTCGGTGGAGATGACCGAAGCCCTTGCCGAGCTGTGGCACTGGCGTATTCGCGAAGAGTGGGGTTTCGCGGCCGAAGACGGTCCGTCGCTCGCCGGACTGTTCCGGCAGAAATACCGCGGCTCGCGCTATTCGTGGGGATATCCCGCGTGCCCGGACCTCGAAGACCAGGCGAAGCTGGTGGAACTGCTCGAGGTCGACAAGATCGACGTGCATCTCACCGAAGAGTTCCAACTCGAACCCGAACAGTCGACGAGCGCCATCATCGTGCCGCACCCGGAGGCCAAGTACTTCGTCGTCTGAGCTCCGCGTCCTACGCTGAACTCATGGCGGACACTGCAGCGCGACCAACGCGTCGCGGCCCTTCCTCTTCCGCAATCGCGGCCATGCTCGCCATCGCAGTCACGGTGACGCCGTTGCTCGTCGAACTCGTCGCGATATTCGGCGTCCGCCACATCGTGCCGTGGGGGGACGACGCGCTCCTCGAACTCACCGTGCGCACCATCGGCCATCACACCGTGCTACTCGGCCCGTATTCGCGATTCCACTGGCATCACCCGGGCCCGCTGCTGTTCGACTGGCTCGCCATCCCCTACCACGCGTTCGGAAGCCGTCCGGGGGCCCTGTACCAAGGCGCGTTACTCACGGCCGCGATCAGTGTCGGGCTCGTCGGCTGGATCGCGTACCGACGCGGGAGCGCTCGTTTGGCGTGGTGCACGATGGCAATCATCGGGATATTCACATGGGCGGTGGGACCGGACATCGTCAGTGTTCCGTGGAACCCGTGGATCACCATTCTTCCGTTGCTCGCGATGATGTGTCTCGCCTGGAGCGCGACATGCGGGGACCTGTGGGCCTATCCGTTGGCTGCCGCCGCGGGTGCGTTCCTCGTGCAGTCGCACGTGGAGTACACCGTGATCACCGCCGCGGTACTCGCGCTCTCGGCGATCATCATCGTCGGTCGAGCGGTGCGCCATCGCGCCGAATGGAGACGCGTCGGTGTCGTTACGCTCGTCACCGCTGGCCTCCTCGTCGCGTTGTGGTCACTGCCGATCTATGAAGAACTCAGTCGTGACCCCGGAAACATGACGAAGTTGAGCGACTTCTCCTCGGCGGCGGAAGCAGATCACTCCCTCTCCGATGGCATCGAGATCACGGCGCACGAGTTGGGCGCGATTCCCGCGCAGGTCGTCGGGCTCGAGAGCGGAGCAGCCGGCCATAGTCCACCTCCGATCTGGTCGGGCATTGTCACCCTCGCGGCACTCGTGCTCGCAACGGTCATCGCCGCTCGGCGCCGGGCGTGGTCCGCGCTGAAGTTGGCCGTACTCGTCGCCGCCGGCACCGTCGCCGCCGCGTTTTCGGCGGCGAATGTGGTGGGACCGATCCAGCCGTACCTCGTGGTCTGGATCACAGCCGTTGGTACCGGCGCGTGGATCGCACTCGGAGCCGCGATCCTCACCCCCGGTTCGACGCCCGTACCGTTCCCAACGCGCCGGGGCATCGGTGTCGTCGCCGCGGCCGTCGTCA
Organism: Acidimicrobiia bacterium; assembly: GCA_025357995.1. Taxonomy (GTDB): domain Bacteria; phylum Actinomycetota; class Acidimicrobiia; order IMCC26256; family JAENVU01; genus JAENVU01. The sequence goes on from JANYLF010000007.1 coordinate 8,299, forward strand.
TCGTGCTCGCCGTCGTCAATACGTACAGCGCGCTCGTCGCCGATCCGCCAAGTGCCGCTGGAACCACGACCATTCCGCCGCTCCTCCGAGGGATCGTTCCTGCACTCGGCCGCCCGAGCGCGGGTCCGATCTACATTCGGTTGGCCAGTCCGAACTCTTGGCCCTTCGCGGCCGGGGTCATCCTGGCGCTCGATCGCCGCGGCTACGACACCGTCGTGGAACCCGACGTCAACTGGCTCCTCGGAGAACGTAA
>JANYLF010000081.1 GCA_025357995.1 Acidimicrobiia bacterium
TCCGCGTTGGAGGTCAAGGAGCAGGTGCTGTGGGCGGCGCAGGAGATGCTGCGCTCCGGACTTGTGGAAGGCACCGCGGGCAATCTCGGCGCGCGGCTCCCCGACGGCAACGCGGTCCTCACGCCGAGCAGCCTCGACTACCTCGAGATGACGCTCGACGATCTCGTCGTCTGTGCGCCCGACGGGTCTGTGGTCGAAGGCCACCGCGGCCCCACCAGCGAGAAGCAACTGCATCTCGCGGTACTCAACGCGTACCCCGAGATCGGCGCGACGATGCATTGCCACGCGAAGCACGTGCAGATGTTCGCGATTACCCACCAACCGATACCAGCCGTCGTCGAGGAGTTCGACGTCTACGTGGGCGGCGAGGTGGAGTGTTCCGACTATCGGGAGACCGGCTCACAGGAACTGGCCGACGAAGTCGCGGCGAGGGTCGCGCACCGGGCGGCCGTCGTGATGGCGAACCACGGTCTCTTCGCGTGTGGCAAGACGCCCAAAGACGCGCTCCACGTTGCCGCACTCGTGGAGCGCACGGCAGAGGTCGTGTGGGGTGCGCGTGCGCTCGGCTCGATCGTCGGTGTGCCGGAGGAGGTCGGCGCGAAATACGCCTCGTATTACCGCTACGGCCGCACCGGCAAGTTCTGAACCGCCCGGACGCGAGTCAGCGCTTGCGGAGAAAGGTGATGCCGTCGCCGAGCGGGATCATCACCGTGTCCACCCGGTCGTCGACCGCCACGAGGTCGTTGAAGGCGCGGATGGCGAGGGTGTTCTCGTCGTTGACGGCGGCGTCGATGACCGCGCCGCTCCACAAGACGTTGTCGACGAGGATCAATCCACCTGGCTTCATTCGGCTCAGAATCGCCTCGTAGTACTTGGCGTAGCTCGGCTTGTCGGCATCGATAAACGCGAGGTCGATCACCGCGTCGGCGGGCAAAGCCGTCAACGTCTCGATGGCCGGAGCAATCCGCAGATCGATGCGATCGGCGACTCCCGCGCGCTCCCACGCCGGACGGGCAATCGCGGTCCACTCTTCGCTGATGTCGCAACAGATGAGCCGGCCACCGCGAGCGAGACCACGGGCAATGCACAGCGCGCTGTAACCCGTGAACGTGCCCACCTCGACCGCCAGGTTCACGCCGAGAAGCCGCGTGAGCAACGTCATGAACGCGCCCTGTTCCGGCGAGATCTGCATCATGCTGATTCCGCCGAGGGCCGCGGTCGACGCGATCAACTCGAGCTGGACCTCGTCCGGCGGCGTTCCGTGAGCAACCAGGTACTCGTGAATGCCGGCGCCGAGAAAGAAGGACTTGGGGTCAGCCATCCGGCCGACGCTAGCTGCGGGACCCTGCTCAGGCGCGGCGTCAGACGTGGCCGCGGCGCCGGAGCGCCTCGGCGGCCAGCACCTCGAGGGTGCCACGCGCGGTGGCGGCCCACGTGAACTGCTCGGCGTGGTGGCGGGCGCCGGTCGCGAGTCGCGAACGAAGCTCGGTATCACCCAACACGCGACTGAGACCGGCGACGAACTCCTCCGGGCTGTCGGTGAGCAGTCCCGACGTCCCTTCGGCCACGGCATCGGAATGGCCGGCGATGCGCGTCACGACGGCAGGGGTGCCGCAGGCCGCCGCCTCGGTGACCGTCATCCCCCAACCCTCACGGGCCGATGTGCTTGCGAGTACCCAGGCGCGGCGGTACAAGTCGATCAGCTCGTCCTCGTCGACGTGACCGGGCAAGTGGATGTAGCGCTCCGCGCCCGACTCGTGGATCTGTGTCTCGAGCTGCTCGCGTCGATACCCATCCCCGACGATGACCGCTTCCATCTCGGGGTGTCGCCCATGGAGCTTCACCAACGCATCGACCAAGACATCGAACTGCTTCACGGGCACCAAACGGCCCACGGCCACGACAAGCGGTGTGGGCGACTTCTCGCCGCCGGGTGAGAATTTCGGATCGATCCCCGGTGGGACTACGCGCACCATCGACGACTGAAAGCCGAGGTCCTCGATGAGCTCGTGCTTCGACGAGTTCGACAGCGTCACGATCGGAGTTCGGCGGTAGAACTTGGGCGCGATCGTCGACTCCAGCGTGCGGCCGATCGCCGCCAACTTCGGCGGCAGCGTCATGTTCCACATGTCGGCATGCACGTGGTGCAGCCACGTCACGTGCGGCGTACGCGCCCAGAGCGGAGACATGAACGGCATGCCGTTCCAGATCTCGACCAGTCCGTCGCGCCCACCGTGCCAACCCATCATCTCGGAGAATGCGGCGCGGGGGAACACCATGTAGCGACCGGCCTTGCGGATCACGCGGTATCCGTTACGCCAACTCGTCTGCGGTTGACCCGCCGCGAACGACGTGCGCATCGTGACTTCGATCCCGGCTTCGACCCACAGTCGGGCGACCGTCGAAGCATGTACCTCCGAGCCGCCGGCCTCCGGGTCGTCCAGATCGCGCCACGCCAGTATCGAGACTCGTTGCAAGCCGGCTTCAGCGGCAAGATCACCGAGTTTGGCGATATCCGCGACCGTCGCGAGCCCTCCGAGATCAGTCACGAACGTTCTCTCCCGCTCCTGCGCCGCTCCTATGGAGCATCCCGATACTCTACGCGCCCAACGGTCCTTCTCCGGACCGGCCCGGAGATGCCGGTGCCCAATCCGCGACTCACTAAGGGATCCCGTGGCGAAGTTGACCGGCGAACGACCGATGGAAGGCCACACGCCCGACTCCTTGTTGGCACTTCACGACGCCGGATATCGCGAGGTCATCGCTCGGCTCGGGTCGGGTCGAGTGCTCGACGTCGGTTGTGGCGTGGGCATGGAGACTGCGCGCTTCTGTGCACCGGACCGGCGCGTCGTGGGCGTGGACTACGACGCGGCGACGGCTGCGCTCGCGCGCAGAGACTTCGGTCCCGGCGGACCGCGTGGCACCGACGCGGAGTTCGTTGCGATGGACGGTGCCAGCCTCGGGTTCGCGGCGGGTTCATTCGACGCGGTGTGTTCGTCGCACATCATCGAGCATTTCGTAATGCCGGAGACTCACGTGGCCGAACTCGCGCGCGTCTGCGCCGACGACGGCACCACGTTCGTGATCACACCGAACGCACCGGCAGACTTCGAGAATCCGTTCCACGTCTACCTCTTCGAAGCAGAACAGCTGGCGTCGCTGCTGCGGTTGTTCTTCGCCGACGTGCAAGTCATCGGACTCGAAGGCGACGCCGTGCTCAAGGACGACTTCGCGGCCCGCCGCGCGAGCGGAGAGAAGCTCCTGAAGTTCGACGTTCTCAAACTGCGCCAGCGGATGCCGCGCAGTTGGTACGTCTGGTCGTATGAGCATGCGTTGCCAGTGGTGTACAAGGCGCTCGGGACGAAGAACACCGGTATTGGCTCCGGACTCGACGACTCGCACTTCTTTGCTACGGACGCGATCGCGCCGACCACGCCCGTCCTCTTCGCGATCGCTCGCTCGCCTCGCCGCTTTCCGCCACGCTGACCGATGGATGAACGCGCCGCCTCTCCCGATCCGCCGCGCCGCCGCACATCGCCATTTGTCCGCCGCCTCGCGCTGATCACGGCGGGAGCGCTCACCGTGCGAATTCTCATCATCGTGCTCGTCGATCCCCATGTGCCCGAGCTCGGCGACGCCAGCGCGTATCACCTCTTGGCGAACCACCTCGCCGACGGGCGTGGGTACATCCGTCCGTTCGACCTGGTCCGATTCCACCTCGTCGTCCCGACCGCGGAATACCCACCGCTCCATCCGTTCGTGCTGTCCCTCTTTGCCCGCATTGGAATGCGCAGCGTCCAAGCCCAGCGGCTCGGGCTCGCGTTCATCGGCGCCGCGACCGTGGCCACGATCGGCGTCGTCGGGCGCCAGATCGCCGGTGCGACCGCCGGTCTGATCGCCGCGGCACTGGCCGCGGTGTCGCCCATGATGTTTCTTCCCGAAGCAACGCTGATGAGCGAGGCGCTCTTCGTCTTGCTCGTGGCCGTCGCGCTCTACCTCGCGGGTCGCGCGCGCGTCGTGCCTACGCCGTTGCGGTTCGCAGTCCTTGGGATCGTGCTCGGCTTGGGCGTGTTGACGCGCGCGGAGGCCGGCGTTCTCGGCGTTCTCCTCATTGTGCCCATCGCGATGCGAGCGCCCAAGACCTCGGTGTCGCGTCGCGTCGCGCTGGCCGCCGTCGGCCTCGGCGCCATGGTCATCGTGGTCGTTCCCTGGACCGCGAGGAACCAGTCGACGTTCCACGCGTTCGTCCCGGTCTCGAACAATCTCGGTACCGCGCTGGCCGGGGCGAACTGCTCGCTCACGTACTCCGGCGAGTCGTTGGGTTCGTGGCGATCGACGTTCGGCGCGGGCGACGTCGACGCGGGGAAATGCTTCACCGGCTTCAACGGCCGCCAGCCGCACTTCAACGAGGCGACGGCCACCGCCTTGGCGCGCCACCAAGGCCTCACATTCGCGGGTGATCACCTCGGCGATCTCCCGAAGGTCGGAGTGGCGCGCCTGCTGCGCACGCTCGGCGTGTTCCGCCCTGGCCAACAGGTCCGAATCGAAACCCTCGAAGGTCGCCCCCACGGCTGGGAGCAGGCCGGGACCTGGTTGGAGTGGGCGCTGTACCCCGTTGCGATCTTCGGATTCGTGCTCCTCGTCCGCCGGCACGCGCCCTACGGTGGTTTGCTCGCGACTCTGGTCAGCGTCCTGGTGGTCACACTCGTCACGTACGGCAACCAACGGTTCCGCATCGGCGCCGAACCGGCGATACTCATCGGGGCCGCAGTCGGATTCGCCTCCATCGCCCGATCCCTGGGTGGAACCCCATCGGGCGTGGGGAGCCCCGCAGCATCCCGGTAAGCTGCCGCCCTCATGCTCTGGTTGGAACGACGAATTGTCGCGGCGCTGGCGGGCTCGGACGACGATCGCAGCGGCGGAGCGATCAGCGAGTTCGTCGACTCGTCGTTCCGGGCCATGCCACAACATCTGCGCCTCGGCGTGGTCGTCGAATCCATCGGCCTCGGCGCGTACGTACGCGTGCGTTACCTCGGCCGACCGACATCGCAACAGATACGCACCGCACTCGCCGGGTTCGAGCGATTTCCCCTGGGCGTCGTGCGTCAATACCCGCAGCTGCTCGCCTCACTCGTGATCTTTGCGCAGTACGAACGGCCGATCCCGTGAGGACGATCGACACCGAGGTCCTCATCATCGGATCCGGCGCCGGTGGCTCGGTCACGGCCGCCCGCCTGGCCGAAGCGGGCCGATCCGTGCTCGTGGCCGAAGAAGGACCGTGGTACGAGCCCGACGCGCACGTGCCGTTCTCACTCGACGAGTTCACCGCACGGTACCGCCACCAGGGAGCCTGCGCGGCGTTGGGTAATCCCGGCATCGCCTTCGCCGAGGGCCGGTGCGTGGGCGGGAGCACCGAGATCAACAGCGGCCTCTACCACCGCCTTCCCGGCTATCTCGCGGCCGAATGGCGCTCCGTCTACTCGATCGCCGACTTCGACGACGCGACCTTGGCCCGCTACGCGAGTGAGATCGAACAGACCATCACCATCTCGAACGTGCCCGGGGCGGCCCCACCGTCGTCGGCCGTCCTCCATCGGGGCGCGACGGCACTCGGATGGCGCAGCGTGGAGTTTGCCCGCGTCTTCGCGTACGACACGAACGGTCGCGGCACCAAGCAAACCATGTCGCGCACGATGATCCCGCGCGCGATCGCGGCCGGAACCGTGATCCAACCCGACTGCGCAGTGCTCAAGCTGGAGCGGAACGCGCGGCGCGTCACCGGCGCGGTCGCGCAGATCACCCTTGGCGACGGGTCGAAGGAGACCGTACGGATCCGCGCCGACGACGTCTTCGTGTGCGGTGGCGCGATTCAATCTCCCGCGCTGCTCCAGCGCAGCGGCTTTCGTCGCAATATCGGTGGTGGGTTGAAGTTTCATCCCACCGTGAAGGTCGCCGCTCGCTTCACCGAGCCGTACGACCACGACGACGTACCCATGCATCGCGTCACCGAGTTTGCGCCGTACCTTACGATCGGTGGCTCCGCGAGCCGCCGCGGTCAAGTCGCGCTCGCGATCGCCGACGCCGCGCCGGACCGACTGGAATCGGTCATCGAGCAGTGGGAAGACACCGTCGTCTATTACGCGGCCATTCGCAGTCAGGGCAGCGGGCGCGTCACCGCGATTCCCGGCCTGCGCGCACCGCTCGTCACGTACCACATGACCGACGCCGACATGAGTCGCCTCGCGCGTGGTTTGGTGCATCTGGGCGAGGTGCTTCTCGCGGCCGGCGCCGTCGAGCTGTTTCCCTCGATCACCGAGGGCCCGATCGTGAGCGACCGGGCCGGACTGGGCGCCTGGTGGGACGCGCTGACGCGCGCGCGGTCCAAGTTGATGACCGTCCATCTCACGTCCACCATTCGCATGGGAGAGGCGTCGGAGCGCACCGGCGCCGACAGCTTCGGACGCGTCTGGGAAACCGAGAACCTCTACGTGAACGACGCGTCGCTGTTGCCGGACGCACCTGGCGTCAACCCGCAGGCCGCCATCATGGCAATCGCGGCTCGCAACGCCGACGCATACCTACAGCGGTAGACGCTTCACCAACTTCAACAGCCCCAACTTCGCGGGCGACTGGTGGTGCGACTTGCCTTCACCACCGAGCGTGGACCGGTTGCGCAAGAACCACTCGTACGAATCGATCACCGCCGACGCATTCGAGTGCGCGGGATGCCAGTCCAGTTCCCGTTCGGCCTTGCTCACATCGAACCACAGAGACTCGCCGTAGAGCAGCCAGTGATACGGGGCGAACGGTACGAGTGACGACTGTCCCAGTACCTGCATCGCCAGCTGCGCCGGCCGCTGGGGTAAGGACACCACGTGCGAACCCGTGGCCGCGTGATCCACCAGCTCCTGGAGCGTCTCGCGCATCGTGGCGAACTCGCGACATCCCACGTTGTACGTCTCCGGACCGGGACGCGCCGCGGCGCGCAGGCACGCTTCGGCCAGATCTTCGGCGTGCACGAACTGGTACGTGTTGTCGCCGGAACCGAGCACGAACACGGGCGCACCGTCGGCCACGAACTCGAACAGGATCGCCATGATTCCGAGCCGACCGTGGCCGAGCACAGTGCGCGGCCGCACAATCGTCACGTCGACGCCGGACGCCACCGCGTCGGCACACAAGAATTCGGCTTCGAGCTTGGCTTTGCCGTAGGCCTCGAGCGGGCGTGCGGGGCTGGTCTCGGTCACCGGATTGTGCTCGGGGATTCCGAAGATCGCGCTCGACGAAGTGTGCACCACTTTCGCGACGCGCGCATCACGAGCGGCGAGCAAAACGTTGGCCGTGCCGACCACGTTGACCGACCAGAACAACTCGCGGTCCTTCGCGAGCGGCACCTGCGCCACGTTGTGCAGTACCGAATCGGCACCGACGAAGCACGCCCGCAACGCGTCGAGATCCCGCACGTCGCCGATCACATGCTCGAAGCTGCGATCCTCGGGAGGATTAATGTCGAACACGACCACCTCGTGACCCTGATCCCGGGCGCGCTCGGCCACGACCGAACCGAAGTACCCCGCTCCACCCGTGATCACAGTGCGCCGTTTGGCGCTCACAGGATCTCGCCGTGGTCGAGGCAGTATCGGATGCTCGTGCGCATGCCGTCGAGGAGGCTCGTTTGCGGGTCATAGCCCAACTCGGTGCGGGCGCGGGTGATGTCGCACGCGATCGTGTCCTTGAGCTCGCCGAGCACATGCACGGGCTGGATGTACTTCCCGCGGCCCTGCAAGAAACTGTCGACCTTCTCCGCGACCACTCCGACGGCCCGCGGGATCCGCGGTTGGCCGCCGGAAACCTCGAGGCCCTCCGCGGCGAGCGCGTCTCGCACCGTTGCGAGAATCGTGCGCAACTCGTACGGCTCAGCATCCGCGATCCAATACTCGCGACCCGCGGCGGCGGGCGTCGCCTCGGCGCGGAACAGCCCCTGCACGAGATGATCCGTGTACACCATCGACCGTTGTTGCGTGCCGTCTCCTAACATTGGGAACCGACCCCGCCGCACGGCTTTGAACCATTGCGATTGCCGCGGTGGTTGATACGGACCGTA
>JANYLF010000134.1 GCA_025357995.1 Acidimicrobiia bacterium
CGATCCCCAGCGCGACCGCGGCTCGCACGACCGCACGCGGCTCGCGTCGACGCGACCACATCACCGTCCCGACGACCGCGACCGTCCACAGGACCGCGTCGAACGGCCGCGTCATGAAGATCCATCCGACCAGTCCGCCGGCGAGCACCCAGCGTCCGTAGCGACCAGTGCGGAACCCGGAGAGCACCGCCGTGGCAAACAACAGACCCAGACCGAGCGTGAACAGGTAGCCCAGGTAGATGCCGCTCTGGATGATCACGATCGGCGAGAGCAGCATCAACGCACCCGCGACGAACGCGGTGCGCGGGTCGCCGGTGATCTCGCGCGCCAGCAAGTAGGTCCCGACGACGGTCAGGACCGCGCCGAATGCGAGCGCCGCCTCCGGTGAGCCGAACCCGACGTCGGCTGCAAGGAGCACGAGTGGCCAACCCAACGTGTACTGCGAGAAGAACGAATGGTTCCGGATGCCGGCCAGCCACGGGTGAAACGCCGCCGGAAACCCACCGGTCATCGACGTGAACTCGCCGGCCCGGAAGCCGGACACCTGCCAGAGGTAGACCGTCTCGTCGCGGTTCCACGAGTAGGCGGGGTAGAGGAGATGCCGCGCGAGAAGTGACACCGCAATCGCCCCGAGCGCGAGCGCCAGAATCGGCCACCCCGCGCGGGCGGAGACACGCGTGTCCGTCACCGGGCGCAATGTACCCGGGCTCCGACGTGTCATCGCGGAGCCGCCCGAGGAGTCGTCGGGCCGAGGAACTACGATTCCCCCTCGCATGGGCAAGGTCGATACCCCCGATTCGCGGGGCTTCCCTCGCCCGACTCGGGTCGAGATCGTCGTCGGCGTGCTCCTCGCGTACGTCCCGTTCTTCCTTTCCTCGCCGGGGCGACTCAGCAGCGACACGAAGCAGTACCTCTATCTCGACCCCGGACAATTCCTCGCGCGGGTGCCCTGGATGTGGGATCCGCACGTGGGGGCGGGAACGGTGTCGCACCAACACATCGGCTACTTGTTCCCGATGGGCCCGTTCTATTGGGTCATGGCGCAGGTCGGAGTGCCGGTCTGGGTCGCGCAGCGCTTCTGGCTCGGAACGATTTCGCTGGCGGCGCTCTTTGGTGCGCGCTGGCTCTTCGCCCGGCTCGGCACCGGCCGCGTCGGGGCGATCGTGGGCGCGCTCGTGTACGCGTTGAGCCCCTACCAACTCGCGTTTACGGCTCGCATCTCGGTACTCCTCTTACCGTGGGCGGCCCTCCCCTGGATCGTCGGTCTCACCATGCGTGCGGCGCGGCGGGGCGGCTGGCGGGACCCGGCGCTCATCGCGTTGATCATGCTCACCATCGGCGGCGTCAACGCCTCGGCGCTCCTCCTCGTCACGATCGCACCCACGATCTGGATCGCGTTCGAGCTGGTCTCGGGACGCGAACGGGCCATCGCCGCACTGGGCGCGTCGGCGCGCATCGTGGTGCTCAGCCTGGTGGTGTCTCTCTGGTGGATCGCCGGTCTGTGGGCCCAAGGTTCGTACGGGCTTCCGGTGCTGGCGCTCACCGAGAACGTGCGCACGGTTTCGACGGCCTCGGCGCCGGGCGACATCCTGCGCGGCCTCGGGAACTGGTTCTTCTACGGGTACGACCGCTCCGGGTATTCCCTCGTGCAAACCCAGGCGTACCTCAGTGGCCGCGCGGTGGTGATCGCGAGCTTCCTCGTTCCGTCGATCGCACTCCTGGCCGGCGTGGTCGTTCGGTGGCGACATCGCGCGTACTTCGCAACGTGCGTGGTCGTGGGCACCGTCGTCGGTGTTGGCGCATGGCCCTTCGACGACACCACCCCATACGGTCGACTCTGGAAGGCGTTCACCGACCATTCGTCGGTGGGGCTGGCCTTACGCAACACGCCGCGCGCAGTGCCGGTTGTCGTACTCGGAGTTGCCGGGCTCCTTGCGGCCGGCGTCGGCGCGATCACGTGGTCGCGCCTGCGCGCCGTGAGCGCGCTCGGCGTGGTGGTGCTCGTACTCGTGGCGCTCCTTCCGGTGTGGCGCGACGGCTTCCTCACCCCGGGCGTCGAACGACCAAACGAGATACCGCGGTATTGGCGCGACGCGATCCGAGCACTCGACCACGAGTCGCACTCCACGCGGATTCTCGAGATTCCCGGGTCGAGTTTCGCCACGTACCGGTGGGGCAACGCGGTCGAACCCATTGTCCCCGGGCTCACAACGCGGCCGTACCTGGCGCGAGAGGTCCTCCCCTCCGGGTCACCCGAGTCGGTGAACCTGCTCGACGCGTTCGAGCGCCGAATCCAGAACGGCAGCTTCGAGCCGCAGACGTTGGCACCCATCTCTCGCCTCTTCGGCGTCGGCACCATCTCCGTGCGCAACGATCTCGCGTACGAGCGCTCGGGCGCGCCGCACCCTCGAGCGGTCTGGCGCGCGCTCACCGATCCCCGCGCACCCGGGTTGGGCGCTCCCCAACGGTTCGGACCCGAGGTCCCAGCAGTTCCCTCCTCGGTCGACGCCACCGATCTTCGGAGCGGCACAACTTCACCGAATCCACCTGCGGTCGCGCTCTTCCCCGTGGCGCGTGCGGTACCGATCGTGCGCACCACCGCCGATCGCGATCCCGTGGTCATGAGCGGCGACGGTGAGGGCATCGTCGATCTTGCGGCCGCGGGGCTCATCAACGGCACCGAACGGATTCTTGTGTTGGCCGACGCCGATCGGGCGGCGTTGGATCACGCGCTCCATACGGGCGCGGCGCTCGTGGTCACCGACACCAACCGCCGTCGGGTGTCTTCGTACTTCTCCTCGATCCGCGATACGAAGGGCGCGACAGAACGAGCCGGACAGACCAACTACGACGTGCACGGGTACGACAACCGCGCCGACCCGTATCTGGATCAACGCGACGTCGCGCATTCGGTGGTCGAACAACACGGCGGTGTGGTCGATGCCAGCGCGGACGGTGGCGCCGATCGTCCCGAGGATCGCGCCACACAGGCGTTCGACGGCGACGTGCGCACGCAGTGGCGGGTCGGGGGCGTGGATCCGAGTGGCACCACGATCACCATTCGGCCGTCGCACGGCGTGACGGCGGACCACATCTCGCTCGTCCAGCCGTTGGGATTGCCGCGCGATCGGTGGATCAGTCGGGCCCGCGTCGTCGTGAACGATCGCCCGCCCATCGACGTCGATCTCGGTCCCGACTCCCTCACCGCGGCGGGCCAGCGGGTTGCGTTCCCGCAGACGGTCGTCCGCAAGCTCACGGTCCAGATTCTCGCGCTCCACCAGTCGCCGTTCGACCCCACCTTCGCCAACGCGGTCGGCTTCGCCGAGATCCGACTCGACGATGTACGCGTGACCGAAACGGTGCGCCTCCCCGTCGACCTGTCGGCTCGAGTCAACGACCGCGCCGCAGGACACTCCTTCGCCGTGGTGCTCACCCGATTGCGCCAAGACACCGGCACCGACGACCGTCAGGACGAGGAACTCACCCTCGATCGGCGCATGGTATTGCCGGACTCTCGCACCTACGCCGCGACCGGAACCGCGCGTGTCAACCCCGACGCGCCGGACTCGGTCATCGACACCGTGATGGGAACCCAGACCGCGGGCGTCGAGTACCGAGCCGCGAGTCACCTCTCGGGCGATCTCGACGCGCGCGCCTCGCGCGCGTTCACCTCGGATTCGCGTCAGGCGTGGACCTCGGCGTACGGGACCGAGGACGGACAATGGATCGAAGCCGCGCTTGCTTCGCCGGCGACCGCGGACCACCTCGACCTCTCGGTGGTCGCCGATCGCCGCCATTCGACCCCTACCGCGATCAGCGTGCTGGCCGACGACAAGCTGGTCGGCTCCGCCGACGTGCGGGTTCCTGTCCACGTCGCGGCCGGCGATGCGACGACTCGACTCCCCGTACACATCCAGTTTCCGAGCACGACCGCGCGTACGTTTCGCGTCCTCGTGACCAAGACCGCGGTCCCTCCCGGCGCACCAGTTCCGGCGCCGGCCCGCATACCGCCCGTGGCCTTCAGCTCGATCGTGATTCCGGGTATCGGGCCCGCGCCCGCCGCGAGCAGCATCGCGCCAGCGTGTCGATCCGATGTGCTCACCGTCGACGGTACCGCCCGCGCGGTCCGGCTCGTCGGCGCTCCGGGCGACGCGCGCGGTGGGCTCACCTTGGAGCTGTGCGCAGGGCCGCTCACGCTCCCCCGCGGCAGCCATCGCATCGTCAGCGCGCGGGGGTGGGACACCGGGATCGACGTCGATCGACTCGTGCTCGACTCCGGCCGCGCCGGTCAGCCGCGTCCGCCCGGCCTGCTGGTGCATCCTCCGCGCGCCGGAACCCGGATCGTCGTGCGCGGTTCGTCCGCCAGTCACTTCGAGCTGCGCGCCCGGACCGATGGTCGCCCGTTCTGGCTGGTCCTCGGCCAGAGCCACAATCGGGGCTGGCGTGCGACCGCGCTCGGTCGCACCCTCGGACCGCCCACGCTCGTCGACGGCTATGCGAATGCCTGGCTGGTCCATCCGCCTCGACCCGGGACCGTCGCGATCACGCTCGAGTGGACGCCGCAACGCTACGTCTGGATTGCGCTCGGCCTGTCCGCCGTCGGCGCGCTGCTCTGTCTTGCCATCGTCGCGTTCACCCGTCGCCGCCGGTCGCAGGCGGCACCGTCGACCGTCCCTCCCGACTCCGTTGACACCCCTCGGGTCGACCTCGGCGGCGGTCGGAGACGGCGGTTCGGATCTGTCGGTACCCTGGGCCTGATGGCAGGAGCTTTCGCACTGACGACGGCGACATCGCGCGTCGACATCGCGATCGTCGTCGCGCTCGCCGCCGGGCTCGCTGCCGCCATGCCTCGCCTTACGCCCCTGCTCGGGATCGCAGCGGGCGCGATCCTGATGGCCAGTCGGCTCGGACACCGACCGGAGCTGGCGTGGCTCGCCCTCGCTCTGTTCGCGGTCGCCGTCGTCGTCGCCGTCGTCAACGCCGCGAACACGTCGCGACCCCGTCGAGCCCCCGAGCCCACGCGCTCGTGACCACACCGACCGCGATACTCCCCGACGAAGAGTTCGTCGCGAGCGATACCGCGCTCCCGCCGCGCTCCCCGTTCGTGGCCACGTCACTCATAGCACTCGTCGTGATCACCGCGGTCTTGGTGATCGTCGGTCTCGTCATGAACGACGGCCACTTCCTGTACGTGTTCGACGACACTGCCATCCACATGAGCATGGCGCGTCAGCTGGCCGATCACGGCACGTGGGGAGTCACCGCACATCACTACGCGTCGGCATCTTCATCGCCCGGATGGACGCTGTTGCTCACGGCGTTCTCGTTCCTGTTCCCCTTCGCCCGCGACGTGTTGCCGTTGCTTTTGAACCTCGCGGCCGCGGCCTGGATATTGGTCCTCATCGGTCGCCACCAAACCCTGCTGCGCTTCCGCCGACACGAGTGGCTCCCGATCACGGTCACCGTGTTCTGCGTCGCCATCTTGTGGTTCCTGCCGGGATTGGCACTGGCGGGCATGGAGCATCTGGCGCATACCGCTCTGGTCCTGGTGGCGCTCATTCTCGTCGACCGCCTCGTACACGACGAGTACTCGGCGAAGACCGTGCGCCAGCTGTTACTCGTGCTCGCACTCGCCACCACAGTTCGTTTCGAGACGGCGTTCATCGCGGCCGGCATTGCCGTCGCGCTCTTCTGTGTGGCCCGGCCCACCTTCGGGCGAGACACCCGTGAGGCAATCACCCGAATTCGGGCTTGGCGACTGGGCACCGGTGCGCTCCTCGCGTGCGCCGCGCCGATCGGCATCTATTCGGTGATCAACCGGGCGTTCGGCGAGGGGTATCTACCGAATTCCATTCTCGCGAAGACGGGCTTCGACCGGGTGCTCGGGATCGCGCGGGCGCCACAATCTGCGCTGGCGGTCCTCGAGACCGATCCGGCGCTCCTGACCCTCATGCTCATCGCATTTGCGTACCTCGCGTGGGCCGCCACCGATGGGCCACAGCGCAACGCCGCCATCGCCATCGTGTTCCTCACCGCCGCGTTGCTACACGCCTTCCTTGCCGACATCGGCTGGTTCGAGCGCTATCAGGCGTACCTCGTCATCTCGGGTTCCTTCGTGGCATTCCGGATCGCCGCGGAGGTATTCAATCCCGAGCGTCGCCGGCGGGTGTTGGTCGTGGTCCTCATCCTGATCTCAACCGTTGCCATCGGGAAGGCCGTACTCCTCGTCGAGGTTCCACTCGCGGAGAGCAACACCTACCGGCAGCGCTATCAGCTCGCGCGATTCCTGCACCGGTACTACGACGGTCACGCGTTCCTCACCGGAGAGCTGGGCTACACCACGTTGCTCCACAACGGAGCAGTCATCGACATCCTCGGCCTTGGTACCTACCCGATCGCGGTCGAGCGCCACAACGGCGTCAAGATGCTGGATGCCCAATTCGTCGAACGACTCGCACGCGAGCGCCGCGTGCGGGTAATGGCGTTCTACGCCGGCGGACCGGGATTCAAGATCCCCAAGGGGTGGGTAGCCGTCGCGCAATGGCACCTCGACGAACCGAAGATCTCGATTCCTGATAACGCGATCGCGTTCCTCGCCCGCAAGGGTGCGCCCGCCCATGCGTTGGAACGCCACCTCCGCGCCTACCAAGCCGAGCTCCCGAGCCGCGTGTCCACGCTGTATCAGGCCGATCTCTTCAAGCAATACATCAAGAACCTCTAGCCGGACTGCGACGAGCCGCGGCGTCGTTCCACCACGAGTTCGACCACCGCACTCGCCGCGAGTGCAACGACCGCGATCCACCCCAAGGTGCGGATCCGGCCGAAGAACGTGGGCCATTCGAAGATCGGTGGCAGGTGGTGGCGTGCCTGGCGGAACGCGATGTAGAGGCCGGCGGCACCGATCGCTGCGGCCGGGACCAGCCGGACCAGCGTACGCACCCTCACGAACCGAATCGCGAGCGCGACCACGATTCCCACGCCGACCCCCATCGTCGGCCGCACGACCACGCCGGCGAACACGCCGACCACCACGGCGCCGGCCAGCGTGACCGCAAGGCCGGAGCGACAGCCGGGCTGACGCCAGGGCATGACGAACGTCGCCGGCGTCGCCGCGCCGATGGGCGGCGCGCCCGGACGGCGGCGGGGCGACGAGAACAGCACGATTCCGAGGCACAACATCACCGCGACGATTGACAGCGCCAAGGATCGTTGCACGGTTCGCTGCGGCACCCACTCCAAGTCGACCGTAAGCGTGTGATGACCCGGCCGCACCAGCCAGCCGTTGGCATAACCGTCAACGAGTTGCGACGCGCCGAGGTCGCGGCCGCCGACCGTGGCGCGCCAGCCCGCGTTCTGGCTTTGGCCGAGCACCAACCAGAACGGACGGCTCGCGCCGGTCACGAGCGCGCTCATGGTCGCCCGTCCGGTTCGCGTGAGTTCGATGTGCGGTCCGGAGCGGGGTGAGGCAGCTGCGATCGTCGCGGCGGTGGTCAGGCCGGATCCCAGCCCGTCGGTTGCGTTGCTGGACCAGACGAGACGGTCGACGACCACCCCGGCGACCGCTCCGGGTGCACTCGTGAACACGTGGGGGCCGGCGGCGAGTGCGGCCGTCACGCGTCCGTTGCCTTTCCCGCAGGGCCCGACCGCAATTGGCTGCAGTGCAGTGGCCGCGGCGGTCGTGCCCACGAGTCGGGCGCGGATCGGGCTCCCGTCCACGTTGAGCAGGTCGTCGCGGCACTGCGTGGGCATTGTGACGGGCGGAACCACCGCCCCGAGGTTCGGCACTCCCAGCTCCGCAATCGCGGCCGGTGTCTGCACCTCGCAGCCACAGTCGTATTCCTTGGTCAGGACCGGCCGCACCTTCGCGATCCGCACCTCGAGTTGATCAGTGCGCATTGGCGCGAAACGAGCAGTGGTGGTGACCGTCGCATTGGGCGTCGATTGATCAGCCGGGACGTCGAGCGCGACGGTGCGCGAGTCCCCCGTGGCGGAGCGGAGAGTGAGCGCCGTGGGTACCGAGTGACGGCCGTCGGCAACGACCGCAAGGTCGAGGTGATCAACCGTCCGCGGTGAGCCGAAGCCGACCCGGATCCACGATCCGACGGCCTGCTTGAACGGCGTGACCCATGCCGTCGCCGGGTCGTGATCGAGCGCGGCCGACGCGCGTACTGCCGGCGCGTCCACCAGTCGACCCGAGGATTGCGCCACCACCGGCCCGGAGTATCCGAGCGTGCGGTCGATCTGCGCGTCGTCCCTGTCACGCGCGAGGCGCACGTCGCCCGCGAGCGCAAACGTGCGGGCGGTAGGAACCGAGAATTGACGCGCGAGCGACACTTCCGGATCGTGGCGGGCCGGCACCGGCAGCACTCGGTCGCGCTGCATGAGGAGCACAAGAGGCTGCGCACTCGAAGCCGGACCCGCGACGCGGAGCAGGTCGCCGGGCATCCGAATCACCTCATGCACGACGACCGGCGGCGCGTTCGGTCCGTCGCCACGGAGACGAATCTCGGCGAACCCGACCGGGCTCATCCCGCCGTACACGGGTTGTTGACCGACGTTGGTGTCACGAACTTCGATCTCGAACGAACGGAACGTCCGGCGCGGGAACTGCACGGTCTGGCCGGCCACGGTGCGCGACTTGGAACCAAGGGTGACGGGCATGGCGAGCCTGTCGTCGAAGCGCATCATCGCGCCGGTCACGTACCGATCGTTCGGCGGACGCAGCACCTGCACCAGATTCACGTGATCGGTGGTGATCGGGTGGTCGAGCACAATCCGAATCCGCTTGCCCCGAACATCGTCGAACTCACCGACGCGCCACGCGGTACTCGGGTCGCCATCGAACGCGCGGCTTGGGCGGTCTTCCGGTGTATAGGTGATCGGGTTCCCATAATCGTCGGCGGCGACGCTCCGAGCGCCCTCCAGAATGGTGACCGTCTGCGCGTCGGCCGCGGCGTTGGGAAACAGATCGAGCCGCGAATCGGACTCATCCCGCGTGAGCGGATGGCTTCCGGGACCCTCGGTGTATCCCGCGGTCTCGGTCAGGGTGCTCCAGCGGCGCCCACGGTCGCGGTTGCTGTCGGTCACCACGAGTGTCGCCCCGCGCTGCACCTGGGCAAGCAACCCCCGCGTATCGGACCCGAACGACGCGGAGTACTGCACAAGCGATCGTCCGCCCAGCAGTCCCGCCTCGGACGCATCCACCATGCCCTCCCCGTCGCCTGCGACCAGCAGTGGCCGGCTCGCCGCCGCCGTATGCACGATCGGACGCGATCCGTGCACGCCGAATACCGCGACCGGCGGCGGCAGCGCGAGCGTCGGATCGGCGAGGAGCGCCTGTTCGTCGAGGAACGGAAACTCCGTACTCTGAGCCGCGGTCGGGCGACCGAAGGTGGCAGGTGCGCGCAGACCCGCGGGCGTCGGCGTGAACAGGTCCCAGGTGAAGAGCGGACGCAACAACCGGTATCGCTCGAATTGGACGTCGTTGCGGAGCGTGATATCGCCGACGCTCATGACGCGCGCGAGTGGCGCGATCGAGGCGGGCGTCAACTTGCGATCCTGGAGCCGGAGGTCGAACGCGTTCACGAGGTTCGCCGACGCGGGCGAGCCGTACGGAATCACCTCCCGAGCCACATAGGGCCGATCCATGATCCCAGGAGTGATCGGGTCCACGGTCTGGCCCCAACGATAGGAACCGAAGTCCGAGCCGGGAACCTCGAACACCCTGGTACTCACGCCCTGCGCGTCGAGGTAGCGCGCCGCGTGGGTCCAGTACTGCGGGAGCGTCTCCGGTCGCTGGAGATTGTCGCCGTAGAAACCACCCGTCCAGAGCGCGGGCAGATTGAGAAACACGAGCGCGCCGGCAAGGATTGGCACGGCGTACGACCACCGCACGCGACCGCGCGCTCGCAACGCGCTCACCGCGGCAGTCACGCCGGCGGCGATCAGCCCGGCCAAGCCGAGCACCACGAGCGGCACCGCCCGGCCGGTGCTGCGCAAGGCGAACGCGGCCGACGACGTCTGCGACAGCTTCTTGAAGGCGGCACCCACCGGCGTCGGTGAGTCGTACGGATGCGCGCCCACGGCCACGACCGCACCGACCACGACCACCAACATGAAGTACACCTTGTGGCGCCACCGCACGAACGCCGCCGCCAGGAAGGCGAGCCCTGGGATCGCGTACGACACGAGGATCAGCAGCGGCCGCTGGGTGTAGCCGGTGCTCGCCTCGATCCACGGCCCGAGCCGATCCCTCCCGTAGAAGAACCAGTACCCGAGGCCGCGCAACACCTCGTTGGGCATCGTCGTGCGCGACACCACGCGCAACGTTTCGGTGTACTTCAGGATGTTGAGTCCGTAGCCACCCTGCGCCCAGAGTCCCGAGATCCACCACGCGGAGGCCGCGACGGTGAGCGCGCCGATCTTGGCCACGACCGCAAACACGCGCCTGACGCTGACGTCGCGCTCCACGAACAGCGCGTACGGGATCCACAACAGGGGTGCCAGTCCGGCGAAGACGAGCGCGGTGAGATTCACGCTGCCGATCACTTGGATCAAGAGGGCGAACAACGCCGCGTGTCGCCATCCGCCGCGCCGCAACGCTCGGATGAGCAATGCCAACATCCACGGCAGCCCGGCCCACGGCAGCAAGAGTACGGAGAGCCTCGCCGCGTATTCGAGCCAGTACGGGCTCAGCATAAACACGAGCGCGCCGACGGGCGCACCCGCGCCGCGCAGCCCGAGGGTTCGGAACAGATAGAGCATCCCGAGCCCGGCCGCGAAGAGGATCGACGCCAACCACAGCCGTTGTGCGACCCAATCGGGTACACCGAGTCGGTCGAGGGTCCAGTAGTACGGGCCCATCGGGAACAGGTACCCGATGTTCTGGTGCGTGACCGTGCCAAGACCGATGTTGGCATCCCACATCGACCACGCCCGCTCCAGCACTCGGCCAGGATCCAGGTAGAGGTACTGCTTCGTGTCGGCCACGACCCGACCAGGATGCGCGGCGAGCACCGGGACATACGCCAACGCCGCGAGGAGGCAGTACCCGAGGCGCCGCCACGCCGGGTTGCTCGCGTTGCCGTCACCGAACTTCGATTCCGCGACGACGGCCGCGTTGGCGCTCATCTGTCGAACCTCCGGAGTTCGACGGTCTCGCCTCGGGGTCCACGGGCCGCCGTGGATGTTGGCATTGCTCATCCGAGCGTTGCGGCGCGGCGGATGGCGACACGCGGCGTTGTTCGCCCTCTTGATCCAAGTGATCGGCAGCGTGAA
>JANYLF010000149.1 GCA_025357995.1 Acidimicrobiia bacterium
ATTCTTCGGAGGAGGTCGACGCGGTGCTCACGCGCGACGAAGCGCCCCTCGAGGGGCGCTTCGTCGCGCGTGAGCACCGCGTCGACCTCCTCCGAAGAATGACATCGGTATGAGCGATCGAAACGTTCGCACCGGTCGCCAGTGACGAAAGACCCTGCCGCCGGCCCCGGGCGGTAGTCGACGATCGGAACCTCATCACTTGCAGGGGGTTCACCGCATGAAGTTGACACGCGAAGACGACCGCGTACTCGGGCTCGGTTCGTGGATATTCGCGCTCTTTGCCGTGGTCTTCGGTTTCAGCGCACTCTGGATTGCGGCCGACGCTCGCACGACGAGTGCCGATGCCAAACAGGCGGCGGCGCTCGGGGGTGGAACGCCGGTCACGCTCACGGAGTACGCCATCACCCCGACCATGATCGACGCGGCGCCCAACTCCACCCTCGCTATCAAAAACGGCGGCACGGTGGAACACAACTTCGCGGTGACCGGAACGAACAAGCGGACTTCGATGATCAAGCCGGGAACCGGCACCACGTTGTCGTTGTCCGGACTCAAGCCCGGCACGTACACGGTGATCTGCGAAGTTCCCGGTCATGCCGGATCGGGCATGAAAGCGACCCTCATGATCGGCGGAGGCGGCGGAGCGGGTGCGGCACCGTCCGGTTCGGCCGGCGGGTCCTCCAGCGCGCTCCTCGCCGAGAACGCCCGCATGGACGCCACCCAGAAGAAGGTGGTCGACGCGTACGTGGGACAACTCACCAAGGGTCCGAACACGAAAGGCGTCGGCAATCAGCCGATGACGCCGACCGTACTGGCCGACGGCACCAAAGAGTTCGACATGACCGCGAAGGTCATCCAATGGGAGGTCGAGCCGGGCAAGAAAGTAAGTGCATGGGCGTACGGGCCGACCGGCGGCACCGATGACAAGTTCGCGGTGCCAGGGCCCATGATCCATGTGAACGTGGGCGATCACGTGAAGTTCGTGTTGAAGAACGAGCTGCCCCAATCGACCGCGGTGCACTTCCACGGCGCCGAACTCCCGAACGCGATGGACGGTGTTCCGTTCGTGACGCAGGATCCGATCCTGCCCGGGAAGTCGTTCACGTACGACTTCATCGCGAGCCGCGCGCAGGTGAGCATGTATCACTCGCATCACCACGCGGAGCATCAGGTGCCCGACGGTCTCGTGGGCGCATTCATCGTCGGCGACCTTCCGATCCCAAAGGGACGCGGTCCGATCACGCGGGAAGTGCCGATGGTGTTGAACGACGCGGGAACTATCGGACTCTCGCTCAACGGCAAGTCGTTCCCAGCCACGGCACCGATCGTCTCCAAGCCGGGCGAGACCACTCTGATCCACTACTTCAACGAGGGTCTGGTCATGCACCCGATGCACCTGCACGGGTTGACCCAAACGGTGATCGCCAAGGACGGTATTCCGCTCGCCACGCCCTACGACGTCGACACGTTGATCGTGGCGCCCGGTGAGCGCTACAGCGTGCTCGTGACTCCCCGCGCCGACCAACTCGGCGTGTGGGCATTCCACTGCCACATCCTCACGCACGCCGAACGCGATGACGGCATGTTCGGGATGGTGACGACCTTCATCGTCAAGGCGTAGCCGGCGGCGCGAACGCGGCCGGATCCGAGCTGGAGTCGTCGCCCGTGACGTTCTTCGTTCCGCGAAATCGCATCATCAGCGTGATCGCCAAGCAGCCTCCGAAACCACAGCCAGCCGCGAGGACGATCAATCCGAGCGACGGGAGTCGCAGATCGATGAGGTGACGAGCGAGAGGCAACAGAATCGCGCCGGCCGAAAGCCCGATGAGCACCAGCACCAGCACGCGCCGGTACGGCGTCAGCGGGCGGGCCAACACCACCAACACGTACAGGCCGACGATCAACAACACGATGAGCGCGACGGCGCTGGCCTCACGCGCGCCCACGTTCTGATCGCGCGCCACGGCGTACGCGAGGTATACCGCGATCGCGGCGATGGCTCCGGCGGGAACCGCGAACCCGAGCACGCGCCGCACAAAACCCGGCACGTATCGTCGAGTGTTCGGTGCGAATGCCAGGAAGAAGCCGGGTATCCCGATCGTGACGGTACCCACCAACGTGAAGTGGCGGGGAAGGAACGGGAACGGCCACGCGGTGATCGCCGTGGCCACCGCGAGAATCGCGGCATAGACCGTCTTGGTGAGGAAAAGGTTTGCGGCTCTCTCGATATTCGCCGTGACCCGACGACCTTCGGCGACCACCCCGGGAAGCGTCGAGAATTTGCTGTCGAGCAGCACGAGTTGCGCGACCGACCGCGTGGCCGCGGCCCCTGACCCCATGGCCACACCGATATCCGCATCCTTCAGCGCGAGGGCATCGTTCACTCCGTCGCCGGTCATCGCGACCACGTGACCGCGTGATTGCAACGCGCCCACAATCGCTCGCTTCTGGTGGGGTGTGACTCGGCCAAAGACCGAATGCTGATCAAGCACGTCGGCCAACTCGTTCTGATCCTCGGGAAGCTCGCGGGCATCGAATGGCTCGATCACCTCGAGGCCGACCCGCCTCGCCACCGCGCCGACGGTACGCGGATTGTCGCCCGAGATCACTTTGAGCGCGACACCCTGCGCGCGGAAGTACGCGAGTGTCTCCGCCGCGTCGGGACGCACCTGTTCGTCGAACATGACCAACGCGATCGCCTCGAGGCCGTCCGGCAACACCTCGCCCGTGAGTTCCGCGTCCGTGTGCACCAACAGCAGGGTGCGCCGGCCCGTCGCCGCCAGCTCGTCGGCCCGACAACGCACCGGGGCTGTCGCATCGAGCCACACCATCTCCGGTGCGCCGATGACAAAGCTGCCGTGATCCGCGAACGCCGCGGCGCTCCACTTGCGGGCGGAGTTGAACGGCACCGCGCCGACGCGAGTCCATCCCGGGTCGGCGTGCGCCGCGGCAATCGCCTCGAGCGTCCCGTTCTTGTTGTCGTCTGCTCCGAGCGCGCCGAGGACCTCGCCAATCTCGGCCTCGGTGCGTCCGCCGAGCACCTCGATCCCACCGAACGCGATTGTGCCTTCCGTGAGCGTGCCCGTCTTGTCGAGACACACAACGTCGACACGCGCGAGACCTTCGACCGCGGGGAGCTCCTGCACCAATACCTTGCGCCGAGCCAGCGCGACGGCGGCCACCCCGAACGCCACGCTCGTGAGCAACACCAGGCCTTCCGGCACCATCCCGACCACTGCGGCGACCACCGTGACGACCGCGCTGGGCACGTCGTGGTCTTGGAGCTGGCGCCAGAACAAGATGGGGGCCACAACGATGATGATCCAGGTGACGACGCGCAGGATCGTATTGATGCCATCCATCAACTCGGATTTCGTGACTGTGAATCGCCGAGCCTCGGTCGCGAGTTGCCGTGCGTAGGCGTCCGCGCCGATCGCGGTCGCCTGCATGCGTCCCGACCCGGCCACCACAATGCTCCCGGACAGCGCGCGGTCGCCCGACTGCTTCGCGATCGGATCCGCTTCGCCCGTCAGCAACGACTCGTCGAGGTCGAGCCCGGCAGAGGTGCTCACCACACCGTCGGCGGGGACCTGATCGCCGGTCCGGAGCTCGAGGAGGTCGTCGAGCACAATCTCTTCGACTGCGATCTCCTTGACCTGACCGTCGCGCACGACCCGCGCGATCGGCGCGTTGAGCACCGCGAGCTGATCGAGTGTGCGCTTCGCCCGCAGCTCCTGCACGATGCCGATCAGCGCGTTGAGAATGAGGACGATCCCGAAGAGGCCGTCGGCCGGCGATCCGAACACGAGGATCAGGGCCAACATCGCCCCGAGGATCGCGTTGAAACGCGTGAAGACGTTCGCTCGCACGATCTCACCGAGAGTGCGACTCGTGCGGTCGCCGGAGTCGTTGACTTCGCCGCGTGCCACGCGTTCCGCGACTTCTGCGGCATTCAGACCAACCGCGCCGGTCACGGGGCGGTCAGGTGGATCACAACCGTTGCCCGACGGGCCGACCTGCTCGGACACGCTCGGGACCGTACCCCCGCAACGGACGCGGTCGTGCCATTTGGCCTATGCCGATCGGAGAGTTGGCTCTTGAGGCCGGGGTGGTTCCGGCCGATGCAGCACCCAATGGCGGTTGTGTCCGAAGATCGACCGGCCGCGCGCTTGCGCGCGCGGGCCGGAAGCGTCGCGTTCGTCGTGGCGATCGTCGTCGCGCTCATCGGCGCGACGAGCGTCACCGACCGACCGGCGTGGATCTTTCGCGGCGCGGTCGGACTCCTCGGGGTGATCGGGGCCTTGACCGCGGCGCGGCGTTCGCATCGCATCGGGATCAATCCTTGGATCTGTATCGCGACCGGCGTGGCGCTATGGACCACTGGCGATCTCGTACGTGACTTCGCGTTGACGCGAGGCGCATCGATCTCACACTGGACCGACGCAACCTCGCTCCTCGGCTACCTCGCGATCGGGATCGGGTTCGTCGTCATCGCTCGGATGCGTGGCGATGCGGCCAGTCGGACTGCGTTTCTCGACGCATCAGTTGTCGCGATCGCCGGCGCCATGTTGATCTGGGTGATGTTCGTCACGCCCGAAACGACCGCCATGAACAGCAGTCTCGACCGACTGCTCGCGGCCGCGTATCCACTCGCCGACGGGATTCTGATCGCAATCCTGGGCTGGATGGCGCTTGTCCCCGGCCGCAACACCCCGGCACTCTCGCTGCTCGGTGCCGGAGTCGGCGTGGTGCTCGCCACCGACCTGGCTCGGAATCTCGCGCCACGCCTCGGCAACGATTGGTCCGACGTCACCCACGCCACAATCTGGATCGGGTACGCGCTCATCGGGCTGGCCGGTGTCAGCGCGACTCGGTACCTGCGCGACACCACGAGAACGTCGACGGCGTCGACGGAGACAACTGGCCGACTCGTCGTCTTGGGATTGGCGTTGCTCGTGGGTCCGTCCGTGAGCATCCTTGCCGACACCGGCACCGTCGAAGCCGCGGTATTCGTAGGCGTATGTTCGGTGCTACTCGCCATCGGCGTGATCGCCCGCTTCGTCAACCTCATTCACGAGAACCGAACGGCGCACGCCGCGACCGCCACGAGCGAACGCCGTTTCCGACTCATGGCCGATAGCGCACCCGTCGGCATCTTCGAACTCGCGCGCGGCATGCGCGTGACCTACGCGAACAGCGAAGGGAAGGACTTGCTCGGCCGCGACATCGTGGGTGGCTCGACCGTCGAGATGCTCGAACGCGTCGACGCGGAAAGTCGCGCTCGACTCGTGGCCGCGATAGGAGAGGTCACCGACGGTCGGCCAGGAAAGGCCGACCTCAAGTTGGTCGGCACGCCCGACCGCTGGGTCTCATGGTCGGGCGTGCCAGTGGCCGTGCAGGGCCCCCACCTCCCGGCCGCGTTCGCCTCCACGCTCGACATCACCCAACTCAAGCTGGCCGAAGCGGCCCTTGGTCGACAAGCCACCCACGATCCGCTCACGAGTCTCCCCAACCGTCGATTGCTGCTCGAGGCGTTGATCGACGCGCTCGGCGCGCTCGGGCGCGGGCACCGCACCGGAACCGTCGCGCTCATGTTCATCGACCTCGACCAGTTCCAGAGGGTGAACGACGTACTGGGACACGACGCGGGCGACGAGCTGCTCAAGACCGCGTCGGCGCGCTTGCGTAACGCGGTGCGGTCTCACGACATAGTCGCCCGTTTCGGTGGCGATGAGTTCGTGGTGCTCATGCAACACGTCTCAGATCGAGGCGAACTCCACGACGTTGCGCAACGCATTCTCGACGCGCTGCAGGTGCCGATCATGGTGGCCGGTACTGAGGCGCACGTCGGTGCGAGCGTGGGTATCGCCACCGCCAGCGGACCCGACGACGATCCCGACGCGTTGGTCCGCAATGCCGACGCGGCCATGTACAAGGCGAAAGAGCACGGCCGCGGCCGTTACGAGTTCTTCCGCCCGGACATCTCCGAGAAATCGCACCGCATGCTATAGGCGCGGCTGGCACACTCGCGCGCGGGCTCTTCGCCTGGACGCACCACCAAGTGGTCGCCCGCCCTTCCCTGATCCGGCGCGCCTACTTCGCGAGGCCGTACACCAAAACCTTGAGGGTCTTGCCGACGACTCGCCGAGCACGCGGCGGATCCGGTGCACGCGCGATCACCATGCCGGCCTGCGTGCACGCGCCGAGCAGCAACTCGGCCAACGCCTCCGCATCGACGCGTTGCACAACGCCTTCCTTGATCGCGTAGTCGAGCACCGCGGCCACCGGGAGCAACGTGTGTCGCCGCACGATCGCATCGAACCGCTCGGCTCCGAGGACCGACGGCGCGTCCAACAGCGAGATGCGTTGGACTTCCGGCTCCATCGCCGCGTCGAGAAACGCACTGAAGGCGCGGAAGAGCGCCGCGAGAGGATCGTTCCCGGCTTTGAGCGCCGCGACCGCGCCGCGCGCCGCGATCTCACCCTCCAACTCGTCGACCACTTCTTCGAACAGTTGATCCTTGTTCTCGAAGTGGTGATACAGCGCGCCCTTGGTCACGCCCGCGTCGCGCACGATGTCGTCGACCGAGGTGGCCGCGTACCCTTCGGCCCCGAAGCGCTGACGCGCGACTTCGACGATGGCGCGACGCGTCGCGGCCACGTGTTCGTTCCGCAAAGATCGCGGGGCGCGGTCATCCATTGCCGCCGATTGTGTCAGAAGATCCTGATCGCGTCGCAGAACGTGGTCGCCCGCACCACATCGCCGTCCAACTGCACGTCGAGGTCACGCCAATCGCGCCGCTGGGTGCCCCAGAGCACGAAGTCGGCGGTGGAAGTGGTAACTCGAGCCGCGTCGGCAGTATCGGTTCGCAAGGGGAAGGTCGTCTCGCGCCCGCCCGGTCCAGTGAGGTCGAGGATCACCGGACCGTCGACGGCGGCAAGCGCCTCGGCGCACATCTGCGGGATACCGGCGATCATCCAATCCATTGCCGGTCCGAGACGGAGCGCGTCCCACTCCGGGGCGGAACCAACGGGACCGATCGGCCCCAGGATGTCGGCACGGAGATGCGTGAAGTGGTCGAACGAATAGGCGTTCGCGATCAAGTGGAGCGGATGGGTGCCGAGATCGCCGAGATCGATCGGCGTCTCGTTGCCACGCAGCGTCTCGAGCGTAGGGATCGCGTTTCCCGCGTTCGCTTCGTAGCCCGCCAGTACATCCTCGCCCGACTGACCGCGCATCGACTCCACCCATCGGTCCTGCGTGCGCTCGATGCGTCCGCTCGGATCGGCGGGCGGGAGCGAGCCGGGATCGGTGAGCTGCAGCCAGAGCGCACTCATGTGCGCCACCACATCTTGCACAGCCCAGCCGGCACACGAACTCGGCGTGGCCCATTGTTCGGGCGAGAACGTGCGCGCGGCGGTCACGAGTGCGGAACTGTCGGCCCGCAGGGCATCAACGGCATCGGTCATGGGAACTCCTCGGGAATCGCGATGGTCGGCACGGGACCGACCGTTGTTCTGTAACATACCATTAGTATGGTCCACGGTCAAGAGGGCCGGCGCGCTCAGTGGAGTCCGCCGGTACGCTCAGCGCTTTCCGAAGAGGAGTCACCATGACCGTCGAACTGCGAAATGTGCCCGGACTCGAGGAGCCCGTCGGGTTCTCTCACATCTCGATTGCGCCGGCCGGGCGGATCGTCCATCTCGCCGGCCAACCGGGCGTGAACGCCGACGGTACGTTCCCCACGGGACTCGCGGCGCAGACCGAACGGGCCGCGCTCAACTTCGCGGAGGCTCTCGAGGCCGCTGGCGCGACCCCCGACGATCTCGTGAAGCTCACGATCCTGGTCGTCGGCTGGAACGAGTCGATGAGCGGCGAACTCTTTGAAGGCATCATCGCGGCGGCCGCAGTGCGCCCGCTCCCTCCGGTGCCCGCCACTATGCACGGGGTGCAGGCGCTGTTCCAAGACGCGATGCTCGTGGAGATCGAGGGCGTCGCCGTCATCTCGTAGCACCGCTCGGTTCACCCTCGAGTGCGCCGTTCCCTTGGCACAGTGTCAGGCTTCGCACCATGGCTGATTCCGCGACAACGCCGACGGGCGGTTGGCCCGACCAAGCGCAGGTCGACTGGTATCTCGAACGCATCGGCAAACTCGAAGCCCGCCACGCCGGCGAGCAGATGCTCGCGGAGGTATTGCCGCCCACACCGATTCGGGCGCTCGACCTCGGCTGCGGTGACGCCCGATTGATGGCGCTCGTTCTCGCGTGTCGTCCGACCGTCGAACGCGCGGTCACCGTCGACACGTCCGAACCGATGCTGGCGCGGGCGCGCGAACGATTCGCCGATGATCCGCGCGTGAAGGTCGTCCGAGCCGACCTCGCGGAGCCGATCACCGAGTTGGGCACGTTTGACGTGATCGTCTCGGGATTCGCGATCCACCACCTCACCGACGAACGGAAACGCCAGCTCTTCCGCGAAATCGCGGCGCAGCTCTCACCGGGCGGCGTCTTCGCGAACCTGGAGGTCGTCGCATCGGCGAGTCCGGCGCGTCACGCCGAGTTCCTCGCGGCGATCGGTCGCACCGCCGATGACCCCGAAGATCGCTTGGCGTCGGTCCATGACCAGCTCGCCTGGATACGCGACGCAGGCCTCACGGACGTCGACTGCCTCTGGCGTTGGCGCGGCTTCGCCTTGCTCGTCGCCACCAAGGAGTAGATCAGGCGGGCGGGTCGCTCGGAGGTGCGTCGTCGGGCGGTAGCGCGGCGACAATCGTCTCGGAGTAAATGAATCGATCGACGAGCACGATCCGGCGTTCGTCGTCCGTCAGCCCTGTCGACGTTCGCCCGCGGTGATCAACGGTGTGAAGTTCGCCGGACGTCATCGTGATCACGCGGTCGATCTCGTTCGTCGTCGCGAACACGGCCGTATTGAACGGACTCATCGTCCGTGACCACTCGTAGCGCGCGGAGTAGTGCTCGGCGTCGACCTCGCGGTCGAGCAGCAGACAACCCATCACCGTGTCGGTCCCGCCCGGCATCCAGTGGACCCGCCACAGATCGTCGACGGGTTCCGCTCGCACCGGACGCAGCGGATGATCCAGCGTGGTCTCGGCGGTTTCCACCAGCTCGACCGGCGTGTCGGTCAACATCGACGTGTCGACCCAGAACGTGGCGTTGTCGACGGTCACGAGCAACGTGCCGTGAGTGTGCATCCTTCCGAAGAGTTCGTCGCCCGTCGCCGCCGAGCCGAGCGTCACGTCGAAGTCGAGCGTGTGGAGGAGCGCGCCCAGCGCTCGGGAACTCGGCCAACACGTTCCGCCGGTGCCGTGTTCGAGCCAGAGCGCGAAGAACCCTTCGGGTTCGTCGTTGCGGAACGGGGCAGTTCCGGCGACGTGATCGATGCGCTTCACCAGGTTGTCGAACGGAACCGACCGACACCACGCGAGGTAGACCGCGTCGAGTCCAGCACGGTCCGGCGTGACCACATCCGGGAACCCCAGGCGCGCCAGCACCGCCTCGATCGTCGCCGGTTCTAAGGATTCCATCGACCCGAATCTATTGACTCGCGCCGGTCGCGATCGTCGATCAAACTGCGCGGGTGCCGCCCTTCACTCCCGCCATCGAGCTCAACGGCCACCTGTACGCCGAGATCGTTTCACCGCTCATGGCCCCGTGGCCGCACAGCGCGGCGCTCCTCGGGTGGGGTTCCGAGATTCTCGGGTTCGACAGCCCCCGGTCGACCGATCACGGCTGGGGACCGCGGCTTCAGATCTTCGTCGAACCGGCCGATCTCGACGACGTACTCGCTGCGATCAACAGCGGATTGCCCGACGAGTTCCGCGGTTGGCCGATCCGGTACGGCTGGGACGCGGTACCCGTAGAACACCGCATCGCGGTGATGGACCTCGGTGCGTTCTTGATGTTCCAACTCGGCCACGACGCGCGCGCCGGTATGACCGCGCTCGATTGGTTGCTGATCCCGCAACAACTGCTGCTCGGCGTGGTAGGTGGCGCGGTGTATCACGACGGACTCGAAGAACTCGAGCCGCTTCGCCGAGATCTCGCTTGGTATCCCGACGACGTATGGCGATGGCTCGTCGCGTGTCAATGGAAGCGCGTCGAGAACGAGGAGGCATTCGTCGGCCGCGCCGCCGAGGTCGGCGACGAACTG
>JANYLF010000154.1 GCA_025357995.1 Acidimicrobiia bacterium
GAAAACCATTGTGGGGAAACTCACCGTGGGTTCAAATCCCACCCCCTCCGCCATGTCATCTCTCAGGAGATAGGAAACGGCCTGAACCCTCGACGGGGTTCGGGTCGTTTCATTTGGGTCGCGTCGGCCCCAGCGGCGCGCCGGTGGGCTGATGGTCTTGTGACGGATGGGCCCAGAAACTGGGGGAGATCGGCCAGCCACGGGTCAAGCAGTCGCGACGCAGCGCCGATAGTTCGAGGGTGCATCGCCTGCGGACCGGGTTCGGCCTCTTCGCGTTCTACGCACTCGTGACCTTGATCCCCATCGCGATCCTTGGCGTCCTCCTGGCCCAGTCGTTTCGATCCAACCTCGAGGAGAGGGGGCTCGAACAGGGTGTCGCAGTGGCGAATTCCGTCGCCCGCTCTGCCGTCGACCCGAATCTCTCGGGCGCCACCCTGGCCCGCGGCCCGGACGCGACCGAACGGACCGCATTGCTTCGCGCCATCGTCCCGTTGCTTCGGAACGGCGACGCGCTGCGGCTCCGACTCCGCGACGCGGTGGGACACGTCATCTTCGATCCCTTAGCTCCGCATCGCGGACCCGTCGGCCCGCCTGACCCAGAAGTGGTCGAGGCCATAGCAACGAAGCCGGTCCGGCTCCTGACGCGGTTGAACGCCGACGAAGTGGATACGAAGCAGCCACTCGGCGCGCGGGTCATCGAGGTCTACACGCCAATTCGTGCAGTCGGGGGCGCCGGGCGGGCCCTCGGGGCACTGGAGATCTACGTGCCTTACCAGCCCATCGAAGCCTCGATCAACAGCTCCGCACGCAGCGCGACGGTGCTGGTCGTCTTCGGGCTGCTCGCCCTTTGGCTGACCCTCGCGACCATCAGTTGGTCGGTGACCCGGCGACTCCGGCGTACCGTCGAAACCACCCGTCGACTGGCCCGCGAAGACACTCTGACTGGTCTTGCGAATCGCACCGCGATGGCCGACCACCTGCGGCGGACGCTGGAACGCGGTTCGGCCGACGCGTCAATCACCGTCGCCACCATGAACATCGACGGGTTCGCGCAGATCAACGAGGTACTCGGTCACGCGAACGGTGACAAGTATCTCTGCCACGTCGCCCACCAGCTGTGCACGGCCGCGGACGAGCACGACATGGTCGCCCGCCTGGGCGGTGACGAATTCGGGCTCGTGATGCCCGACACGGATCTGCGCCAGGCCGACGCCGTCATCGCTCGGGTGCAACGCGAGTTGTTGGAGGAGACCGAGCTCGGCGGCGTCGCGCTGACGACCGAGATCACGATCGGTCTCGTCACCGGACGCGCCGGAGACGAAGCTGCCGAACTCCTCCGCCAATCAGGAATCGCGTGTCGCGCGGCCAAGCACGCCAAGATGCCGGTCCTCGCATACGAACCCTCGCTCGAAGGTTTCGACGCCGACCGCCTCCAGCTCGTCACCGAACTCCGCCACAGTCTCGAATCGGACGCGCTCGTTCTGCACTACCAGCCCAAGATCCAACCCCGAAGTGGCCAGGTGATGGGCGTCGAGGCGCTCCTGCGTTGGAACCACCCGGATCGCGGCCTCCTGATGCCTGGCACCTTCTTACCCGCCGCGGAGTCAACTGAGGTGATTCTCCCACTCACCGACCGCATTCTCGACGACGCCTGTCGCCAGGCCGCGCAATGGCAATCGGTCGGACGCGAGCTTCCGATCGCCGTCAATATCTCCGCGCGGTGTCTTCGCGACGCAGCCTTCGCCGATCGGGTACTGGCCACCCTCCTCCGACACCGCGTGAAGCCACACCTGATCGCGATCGAGGTCACCGAGACCGCGGTGATCTCCGATCCCGCCCGGGCTGCCGCGACCTTGCGTCGGCTCGCACACCGAGGGATGAGCATCTCGATCGACGACTTCGGCGTGGGTTACACGTCGCTGAGTCACCTCGACCAGCTCCCGATCGACGAGATCAAGATCGATCGACAGTTCGTGGCACCACTGACCACGGGGACCGATGCCGGTGCGGTGGTACGGGCACTGATCTCGCTCGGTCACGAGCTGGGTATGACCGTGGTCGCGGAAGGCGTCGAGGACAACGCGACCCTGAACGAGCTCGCCCGCCTCGATTGTGACCTGGTTCAGGGCTACGTCATCGCTCGACCCGCGCCGGTCGCGCAGTTCGAACAGTGGCTCCACGAGCGTGGTGAAGGCCGGGACACGCAGTCTTGCGCGGACGTGAGCCCGATCAGCTCGCGGGCGTAAGCCCGAGGTTCTCGTAGATCATCATCGTCGCGCGCGACCGGTTGAGCGTGATGAAGTGCAGCCCCGGCGCGCCGCCCGCGAGGAGGTCGCGAGACAACGTGGTCGCTTCCTCGACACCCACGTTGAAGACGGCTTCGGGATCGTCGGCGACCGCGTGCAGCTTGTCGGCCAACCACGCCGGGAAATCCGAACCCTGGAGCTCGGTCATGCGTTTGATGCTGCTGATCGCGGTCGCGGGCATGATCCCGGGAATCACTGGCTTGTCGATGCCAAGTTTATGCAATGAGCTCACCAGATCGAAGTAGTGATCCGCGTCGAAGAAGAACTGCGTGATGGCGAAGTCCGCCTCGGCCAACTTCTCCGCGGTACGGGCGCGATCGGCCGCCAGACTCGGCGACTGCGGATGTGGCTCGGGGAACGCCGCCACGCCAATCGCGAAGTCACCGGCCTCCCGCACGAGACGGACGAGATTGATCGCATGGTCGAGCTCACCCGGAGGAAGGTCCTGTCCCTTCGGTGGATCGCCCCCCAGCGCCAGGATGTTCTCGATGCCGGCGTCGCGGTAGCGCCGGGCGATTCCCACGAGCTCCGCGCGTGAATGGCACACACACGTGAGATGCGCCATCGGCGTCACGCTCGTCTCTCGATGGAGACGCGTCACGATGTCGTGGGTCATCTCCCGAGTGCCGCCACCTGCGCCGTACGTGACCGACGCGAACGACGGCGCCAACGGTTCCAACTCCGCCAGTGTCTTCGTGAGGGCCTCGGCGGCCTCCGGCGTCTTGGGGGGGAAGAATTCGAAGCTGTACGTAGGACCCGCGGCCAGGATGTCGGTGATCTTCATGGTGCGCAGAGGGTACGCGAGACTGGACGGTCGTGACCCCGGGTTCCGCCGAGCCTCCCGAACCCCCGGACCATCGACCCCGTCATCACCCACGCCGACGCACACTGCGCGGCCGCGGTTACTTCAAGCGACTCGGCCCGGGGCTCGTCACGGGAGCCGCCGACGACGATCCGTCCGGCATCGGGACCTACTCCCAGGTGGGCGCGGCCTACGGCGTGTCGTTGTTGTGGTCGATGCCCGTTGTCGGAGTCATGGCCGCCGCCGTGCAAGAGACCGCGGCCCGGCTCGGCCTGCAAACCGGCGTCGGACTCTCGACCTTGATTCGGCGTCATCTCGGTCGGCGGGTGCTCGTCGTGTGTGTCGTGCTCGTCGCTATCGCGAACACGTTCAACATCGCGGCCGACCTTGCCGCAATGGGCGCGGCGATCCGGCTCGAGATTCCACTTCCCGAGACAGTGCTCACGATCGCGCTCGCGCTCGGCATGGTGGTCCTCGAACTCCTCGTTCCGTACCACCGCTACTCGCGAGTCCTGCGAGTGCTCGCGCTCTCCCTCGGCGCCTACATCGTGGTGCTCTTCACGGTGAACGCCGACTGGTCCGCGGTCGCGCACGGGTTCCTCAACGTTCACATCCCCAGCAATCGCGGCGCGCTCGCCGCGCTGCTCGCCGTCTTCGGTACCACCGTGTCGCCGTACCTGTTCTTCTGGCAAGCGTCCGAAGAGATCGAGGAGACGGGCGAGATCGCGGAGGACGACCACGAGGCGCCGACCGACAACCAGCTGACCGCAATGCGCGTCGACGTTGTGGGCGGCATGGCCTCGGCCGTCGTGATTGCCAGCGCGATCATGATCTCGACCGCATTCACGTTGCACACTCACGGGCTCACCACGATCGCTACCGCCGATCAAGCCGCGGCCGCGCTCGAACCACTCGCCGGGTCGTTCGCGCAGCTCATCTTCACCCTCGGCATCGTCGGACTCGGACTGCTCGCGGTACCGGTACTGGCCGGTTCGACCGGATACGCGGTCGCCGAAGCCATCGGTCGTCCCGAAGGACTCTCGAGGCACTTCCGTGAGGCCCGCGGGTTCTACCTCATCATCACGACGTCGATGGTCGTCGGCCTCGGTCTCGATCTGCTCGGACTCAACCCGATCCGCAGCCTGTTCTACGCCGCAATCCTGAACGGCATCACCGCGCCGCCGCTCGTCTTCGTCATGTGGTTACTCGCCCGGAACTCCGACGTCCTCGGCGACCGACGGAGCGGTCCGTTCTCCTCGATCTTGCTCCTCGGCACCGTGGTCGGCAGCCTGGCCCTCCCCATTGCGTACCTTCTGTGGTCATGAACTTCGAAATCGTGCAGGACATCTCCGCGACCGTCGACGCGGTTGACTCCGCGCTCGTGGATCCGAGCTTCCTCATCCGCATGGACGAGCTCCCGAAGCTCGGCACGGCGGAAGTGGTCGACCAGCGGCGCGACGGCGACATCGTGTACCAGGACGTTCGCTATCTCTTCGAGGCGGAGATGTCGCGCGCGGTGACGCGCGTGGTCGACCCCAAGTTGATGACGTGGGTCGAGCGATCGGAGTGCGACCTCACGACCCACATCACGCGTTGCGAGATCCTGCCCGATCACTACGCGGGCCTCCTAGCCGGCCGGTACCAGTCGATCGTTGTCGGCGCGGGCACCGCCGCGCGGCGCACGATCAGCGGCGAAGTCAAGGTGAGGGTGCCGCTCGTCGGCGGCAAGGTTGAAGGCGCGATCGTCGGTGGGCTTCGCGAGAACGCGGCCGCACAAGTCGCGCTCCTCGACTCCTGGCTCGCCCGGTAGAACCCAAGTCTTCGACGCCGGCCCCGCCACGATGGCAAACTCTCCGGATGCCGCCCGAGAAGCTCCAGTGGAAGCATCTGTACGACGAAGTCGTCACGTCCGGTCTTTGCACCGGCTGCGCGGGCTGTGTGATCGCCTGTCCACACGACGTACTCGGCTACAAGGACACCGAGGGTGTCTATAAGCCGTTTCAGCTCGAGGAATACGGCGGACCCGCCGACTGCTCACACGGAGACAAGGGCTGCACGTCCTGCACCCGCGCGTGCCCGCGCTTTCGGGCGTGGGAACCGGAGATCGACGAGTTCATGTTCGGTCGCACCCGCACGCCCGATGAGATCTCGGGCATCTACAAAGACATCGTGCTGGCCCGCGCGTCGGACCCGGTCATCCACGAGGTTGGCCAAGACGGTGGACTCGTCGGCGCGATCCTCCTGTACTGCCTCGAGAAGGACATCATCGATGCCGCGCTCGTGAGCTACCTCGAAGGCGACGGCACCAGCTGGAAGGCCATCCCCGGAGTGGCGCGCACGCGTGAGGACATCATCGCGTCGGCGGGTTCGCGATACACCTACAGCGCGAACACCATGGCGTACGCGGAAGCCATCGAAGGTGGTGCGGAACGCATCGCGCTCGTGGGTATGAGTTGCCAGAGTTCGGTGCCGCCGGTCATGAAACAACGGAAGGCCGGCAAGGTCGGGCGTCGCCTCTCGCTCAATATCGGCCTGCTGTGTTCGAAAACCTTCGACGACGCGATCTTCGAAGAACTCTTCGAGGCGAAGCACGGGTTGAAGAAGTCCGAGATGAAGAAGATGAACATCAAGGGTGTCTTCCAAATCTGGATGAAGAACGGCGACTACCACGAGGTCCCGCTCAAGGAATGTCACGCGTGGACCCGCGAGGGTTGCAAGGCCTGTCCCGATTTCGCGGCCGAGCACGCCGACATCTCCACCGGCGGCATCGGCAAGTTCAACGATTGGACGCTCACGATCGTCCGCACCGACATCGGCCGCGAGATCATGGACGGCATGCTCGCGGAGGGATGGATCGAAACGCGCCCGGGCGACGACGACCCGGACGCGATCGCGCTCATGCACAAGCTCGCGGCGCGGTCACGCAAGCGCTGGCCCGAGTTCGCGATCGACGCACCGCGGTTGCTCCCCACGACATAACCGCGGGACGCGCGCGCAACCTGTCGTAGTATCAGTGTTCGGCGCGCCGGGAAGTCTGGTCGGCATCCCTCTTCCAACGCGCGGAGACGCCGATGCCCAAGCCGATTCCCCGACGCCGCGCCCTCGAATTCCTCCGTACCGAGCTTGCAGCCGGCGTCGCGCTCGTCGCCGCGACCGTCGCTGCGCTGATCTGGGCCAATCTCGCCCCCGGCGTGTACCACAACACATGGTCGGCGACGCTGTCTCTCCCCGGTCCGGGCCGCGACTTGACCATCGCGGAATGGATCACGAGCGGACTCATGGCGGTGTTCTTCTTCGTCGTCACCCTCGAGATCAAGCGCGAGATTGTCGACGGGGAGCTGCGCAACCCGCGGATCGCGGCGATCCCGGTGATCGGCGCGATCGGAGGCATGGTCGTTCCCGCATTGATCTATGTCGCGGTCACGGCCGGATCGGGACTCGGCCGCGGTTGGGGAATCCCCATGGCTACCGACATCGCGTTCGCGATCGGGGTGCTCCGTCTGTCGGGACGTCGAGCGCCGCGTGTGCTCGGACTCACACTGCTCACGCTGGCGATCGTGGACGACCTCGGTTCCTTCGTCGTCATCGCGCTGTTCTATTCGTCCGGCGTCCGCTGGACATGGGTGCTCGTCGCGCTCGGCGTCGCGCTCCTGGTTGCCTGCGGCGGCCGCCGCCTGGAACACCCTGCGTGGTTCCTCATTCCAGCCGCCGCGTTGTGGGTCGCGCTCTTCCGGAGTGGGATACCGGCCACGCTCGCCGGCGTCGCGCTCGCGTTCCTCACGCCACTGCGATCCCGCCGCGGTCGACCCGTGCTGACCACACTCGAGCGCGCGTTGCACCCTTGGGGGAGCTTCGTCGTGGTCCCGCTCTTCGCGCTCGCGAGCGCCGGGATCGTCATCTCGTCAACCACCATCCACCACGCCTTCCACAGTGAGGCCGCACTCGGCATCGTGGCCGGCCGCGTCGTCGGCAAGGTCGTGGGAATCGCGCTCGGCGTCGCGTTCGCATGTCGCCTGGGTGCGCACACCCCACTCGATCGCCGGAGCATCATGGCCCTCGGCTTCCTCAGTGGGGTCGGACTCACGGTCTCGGTGTTCGTGGCCGAGTTGTCATTCTCCGGACCGGAGTTGAATACCGCAAAGCTCGCAATTCTCGCGGGGTCGATCGTGGCCGCGATCGTCGCAACGGCCATACTCCGGACGATCCCGACGGATTCGGACGGTACGACGTAACCTCCACCAGCCTCGGGGAGTCGAAGCAGGCCAGATGACCTACGCATCCACTGTCACCACGAACCCTGTGAACACGCTCGCGCCCCGGCTCGAAGCCGCGGCGGACCGCGGCGGGACGATCACCTTCGTGACGGGTGCGACCGACGGGCCGGGCTACACCGCCGAAGCAATCGAGTGGGCCCGTCTGCACGACGACGCCCGCGCGATCGCGGCCGCGCTGCAATCCCGCGGGATTGGTCCGGGGACCACGGTCGGGATTCTCGGACCAACGTCGCGCGATCTCGTGACCGCGATCCAAGCAACGTGGCTCGCGGGCGCAACCGTCGCGATGCTGCCGTTGCCGATGCGGCTGGGATCGATCGACGAGTTCGTCGAGGCCACGCGCCGCCGCATCGCCAACGCGGATGCAACGACCGTGCTCATCGACCCTGCACTCTCCGAGTTCGTGCCGCCGGACATCCACGCGACCACGTTCGCGGAGTTGGCGGCGGGAGCGAACGCCGCGCGCTACGCCTCGCCCGTGGTCGACCCCGACGCGCTCGCGATCTTGCAGTTCACGAGCGGCAGCACCGACGATCCGAAGGGCGTCATGCTGCCGCACCGCTGCGTGACCGCGAACATGGACGCGATCTGCGAAGGCGCCGGCCTCGACCTCGACCGCGAACGCGTCGCGTCTTGGCTTCCGCTCTACCACGACATGGGATTGATCGGGCTCCTCGGTGTCCCGATGACCACGGGGGTCGATCTCGTCCTCGCCGGACCGCAAGACTTCCTCGCCGCACCCGCGCGCTGGCTCGACTGGATGTCGACCTTTCGTTGCACGCTCACCGGCGGTCCGAACTTCTCGTACGCGCTCGCGGCACGCGCCCTCAAACGGGCCGACGATCTCGACCTCTCACGATGGCGCCTCGCGCTCAACGGTGCCGAGCCGATCGACCCCGATTCGGTGGAGTCCTTCCTCGCGGCCGGCGCGCCGTTCGGCCTCGCCGCCACCACGCCGTTCTGCGTCTACGGCATGGCCGAAGCCACGTTGGCGATCAGCTTCCCGACGCCCGGATCGGGGATGTCGGTGGATACGGTCGACCGGCGCGTCCTCGAGACCGATCGGTATGCCGCGCCCGTCGCGGCCGATCGCGACGGCGCGCGCCGGCTCCCGCGCCTCGGTACCGTGCTCAACGGCTTGGAACTGCAGGTCGTCGATCCCGAAACGGGCGCGCGGCGCACCGACCGTGAGGTCGGCGAGATCGAGCTCCGCGGGAACTCCATCACACCCGGGTACTTCCGGAATCCGGACGCGACCGCGGCGACCATGCACGAGGGTTGGTTGCGCACCGGAGATCTCGGCTATCTCGTGGACGGTGAGGTTGTCATCTGCGGTCGGCGCAAGGACGTCATCATCGTCGGCGGCCGCAACGTGTTTCCCGAAGACATCGAGCGCGCCGTCGCGCGCGTCGACGGTGTGCGCGCCGGAAATGTGATCGCGTTCGGGACCACCGGGCGCAAGGGTCGCGAGTCGATCATCGTCGTGGCCGAGACGCGTGCGAACGACACGGGCACCGACCCGGTGCGCTCGGCCGTCGCGGAACGTGTAACCGACGCGATCGGCATCCCTCCGACCGAGATTGTGCTCGTCGCTCCCGGCACCCTGCCCAAGACGTCGTCGGGCAAGTTGCAGCGCTCGCTCTGCAAGGACCGCTACCTCTCGGACATCCTCGAACCCGTGTAAATTCCGTCCAGATCTTTGGGCCCGGTCTAGATCATCGGCCAGGGGACAGAGTGATAGCCCTCATCGGGTTGCGGAAGTCGACCGTCCATCAGCAGCTCGTCGGCACGGCGCATCATGGCCTCGACCTCGATCGGCAGGAGCAACGCGGCGAAATCGTCGGCCAACCGGCCGTCGAGCCGGGCGCGCAGACTCGCCACGTCGGCCACCAACCAGTCGGGAACGGGCTCACCGGCGAAGTCCCAAATCACCGTCCGCAGCTTCGGCGCAACGTGAAACGTGAGGCCGTGATCGATCCCGAAGATCTTTCCGGTGCTGCGCTCCTGGAGGCAATGCCCGCCCTTGCGGTCGGCGTTGTTCGCGAGAACATCGAAGACTGCGAACCGAAGGAACACGTCGATGTGATCCTCGAGCAACGTGAAGTAGTGATCGTCCGGGTCGTGGTCCACGAACCGCTGCACCGAACCCACGCCGTACGGCCCGTCGCGGAGCACGGTGCGCGGCACGATGTCCCAACCCAAGGATTCGCTCAGGAGAAACGCGGCGGTCTCACGCCGACACAGCGAGCCATCGGGGAAGTCCCACAACGGCCTTTCGCCGCGCTCGGGTTTGTAGACCGCGAGCATCTCCACGCCGTCGCGTTCGACGGTCACAAGCAGCGCGGCGTTCGACGACCACGCCACCCGACCGACGACGGTGATCTCGCCGTCGGTGAGCAGCGTCGCGCGAGCCTCCGGTGTCAGTTCCACCGCGGACAGATGTGGCCGGCCGGATCCATTGGGAACTCGCAGAGCGGGCACGCGGGCCGACCACCCGCGACCGCGTCCGTACCGCGGGCCGCCATGGCCCGCACTTGCGCCCGCGTCGCGAAGATCCGCGCGATGTAGCCGTCGTCATCATCGGCACCGAGAACCTCGGTCTCGTCGTCCTCGTCCTGCGCGTGCTCACGCAGCTCGAGCAATACGAGACCGCGGTCCGGCTCGAATCCGAGGCCGATCATCCGGGCCCGAAAGAGCGGGACCGCGGGCTCGGTAACCTGGGCCGCGCTGGGATGGAGCGCCGTGCTCTCCCCCGGCGGCTCGGGGTGGTCTTCGGCGATCCGATCGAGGAACGCCACGGCTTCTTGGGCCAGCAACGCAACCTGTTCCTTCTCGACCAAGACCGTGAGGCGACTCCCGCGCTTGTCGGCCTGGATGTAGAAGACCCGCTGACCGGGCTCACCGATCGCGCCCGCGCCGAGTGAATCGACGCCGTCGAGCTCGATGATGCTCACGGTCGAGACTCCGGATTCGCGGCCGCCGCTCCCGACTCGAACTCGGGCGCGGGCTCCGGCGTGGGCGTGGGCGCTGGCTCCGGCGGAGGTGGCACCAGGTCGACGAGGGATCCGGTGTCGTTGCATTTCACCAACATCGCACCGTGCGGGCCCAACGTGAACACCGTCACGGATGCCGGCGAGACGACGATCCGCTGGAACAGGTCGAGGTGCACTCCCGTGAAGTGCGCGATCGCCGACTTGATCGGGTCTGCGTGCGAGACCACCGCGATCATCTCGCCCGGGTGCGCGGCCACCACCGACTCGAGCGCGGCCACCGTCCGCACTTGCATCTCGGCGATGGACTCGCCGTCGGGAAACCGCGCGCGCGACGGCGTGCGCTGCACGGTCTTCCAGAGATCGGTCTTGGCCAGATCTTCGATCTTGGCGCCGGTCCACCCGCCGTAATCGGCCTCGACCACACCGTCGAGGACGGTGACCTCGAGATCGTGATGCTCCGCAATATGCGCGGCGGTCTGGCGCGTGCGGTCGATCGGACTCGCGTAGACGGCGGTGAGTGGAAGCGCGGCCAACCGCGCCGCGGCGTTGCGAGCTTGTTCGTGACCAAGGTCGGAGAGATCGATTCCGGGCGTGCGACCGGAGAGCAAGGGACCCGTCTGCGGTGTGACCGCATGACGAACCAGGATGAGCGTCGTCGGCGAGGTCACGGCTCGGATGGTACCGGCGGCGCGCCGACACCGTCCGGCCGGGTCCGGACTCCAACCGGCGATACATTGCTTCGCATGAGCGATCAACCCATCGGACTTCATCGCGGCGGACCACCCGAGACGGTGCTACCGCCCGATCCGGCCGACGTGCTCGCCGCGCTCAGCGCCGCCCGCGCCGAACCCGATCTCGAATCGCGCCGGGTGCAGTTGCGAGCGCTCGCGACGGCCCGGCCGCGATGTGTGAGTGCGTGGGCCGCGTTGGGCGACGACGCACGCGACGACATCGAGGCGTACGCGTACTACCGCGTGGGGTATCACCGCGGTCTCGACCAGCTGCGCCAGTCGGGCTGGCGAGGTTCGGGCTACGTCCGCGGAAGTCATACCGAGAACGCTGGGTTCCTGCGCGCGCTCGACGGTCTGCGCCGGGTCGCGACATCGATCGGCGAGGTCGACGAAGCCGCCCGTTGTGCCGAATTCCTCGTTCAGCTCGACCCTTCGGGCTTTTCGCTCCCCCAGGGGTAATCTCCACCGATCCCAAGCAGGCGAGAGGAACGCATGAAGCGCGCGCTCATCACCGGTGTTACGGGGCAGGACGGTCGATACCTGAGCCAGCTCCTGACCTCCAAGGGCTACCAAGTGTTCGGGCTGATCGCCGGTCAGGCCAACCCGAAGGCCAAGCTCGTGATGGAGGAAAACCCGGGCCTCGACCTCGTGGGTGGCGACCTCCGCGATCTCCCGTCGCTCATCGCCGCGGTCGAGCAGGTGCAACCCGACGAGGTCTACAACCTCGGCGCGATCAGCTTCGTGCAACTCTCGTTCAAGCAGGCCGAACTCACCGCCGAGATCACGGGGCTCGGCGTGTTGCGCATGCTCGAGGCCATCCGCATCGTCGGTGGCACCGACAAGAACCCGATCCGCTTCTACCAGGCGAGTTCGTCGGAGATGTTCGGCAAGGTCCGCGAGACGCCGCAGACCGAACGGACGCCGTTCCACCCTCGTTCGCCGTACGGCGTGGCCAAGGTGTTCGGTCACGACATGACGGTGAACTACCGCGAGTCGTACGACCTCCACGCGAGCAGTGGAATTCTGTTCAATCACGAGAGTGAGCGACGCGGCCTTGAGTTCGTCACGCGGAAGATCACCAACTCGCTCGCGCGCATCAAGCTCGGGCTCCAGGATCAGATCAGCCTCGGCAACATCGACTCCGCGCGCGACTGGGGTTACGCCGCCGACTACGTCGAGGCCATGTGGCGGATGCTCCAGCAAGACGAGCCCGACGATTATGTGATCGCGACCGGCGAGACCCACACCGTCCGCGAATTTCTCGACGTCGCCTTCCGCATTGCCGGCTACGACAGCTGGGAACCATTCGTGAACCACGACACGCGGTTCGATCGCCCGGCGGAAGTGGACCTTCTCCTCGGCGACGCCAGCAAGGCCCGGGCCACGCTGGGCTGGACCCCGAAGGTCAACTTCGAAGAACTCGTCGCCCGGATGTACGAATCCGACCTCAAGAACGAGCAAGCGGTTCTCGACAGCGGTCGACGCTGAGCTACAGCGTCCAACCCGTGATCGGGGCGTCGCCCGTCGGGTGAACTCCGCCCAGGCCGTCGAGGACCCAGTATCCCTTGCCGCTCGACGTCAGACTGATCTCGCGCGCCACATCCCATCCCGGCCAGTACGGCCCGCGCCGCGCGACCGCGTCCCCGACAACGTGGATCCCGCCGAAACCGTCCAGCACGTACGTTCCGTTGCCCGACGACGTGTAGTCGAGGGAACGAGCGATGTCCCAGCCGAGCCAGTAGCCCGGCGAAGTTCGAGGCGCGTCACCTGACGCGTGCATGCCACCGAACCCGTCCAGCACCGCGATGCCGTTCCCACTCGGCGTGATCGCGACGTCACGAGCGATGTCCCATCCGATCCAATACGGGAACGGAGCCTGGCCGACCGCCCCTTCGGTTGCGCTCCCGAATCGGTGAAGACCACCGAAGCCGTCGAGCACCACGTAGCCCTGCCCGTCCGGCATCACCGCGAGCCCGCGGGCAATGTTCCAACCGAAGCTCGGGGCGCCGAAGTATCCCGCGCCGCCGTACGGAGTCACCGAACCGTCTCCCCCGAGCGAGTAGTAGCCACCGCTCGGATTTGTCACGACGCGTCGAGTCGTGGCGGAGATGACCGGCGGGGTACTCGCCGCGTGCATGACGGACTGGAAGGCCGCGAACGCGGGCTTGGGCGTCCAGTCGTGATGGAGGAGCCCGAGGTTCTGGACCCAGTCGTTGCGATCCACACCGGAGTCGCGGTGCGAGAACCATGAGAGTGGTCCCGTGAACGACGCGTACGTCGTGTTCCAGGCTTGGTAGTAGTCGCGCACCCACTGCGCTTGCTGAGCATCGGTCAAGGCCACCGTATTGGTACCCGTCGGCGCGCCAGCCTCGGTTCCCCAGATCTTCTTCGCGCCGTCACCGAAGAA
The DNA here is from genome assembly GCA_025357995.1 of Acidimicrobiia bacterium. Lineage (GTDB taxonomy): Bacteria > Actinomycetota > Acidimicrobiia > IMCC26256 > JAENVU01 > JAENVU01. Next base: position 13,514 of record JANYLF010000154.1, read on the forward strand.
GGTCATGATGAGGTGCAGATCGGCCGTTTGGGTGAACGCGTTCCACGGCGCGGCATCGAGTGGGTTGTTGGGGAACGCGTACGGGTGGTGGCCGACGGCATCGAAGAAGCCCTGCGCGCCGTTCCGGTACAGGTCGACCAGCCAGGTCGCCGGCGAGATCTCGCGGCCGTCCACCGCGTCGCCCGCGGGCGAGGTGCCACCCGTCACTACGACGGCGTTCGGGTCGGCCGCCTTGATCGCGGTGTATGCCGCCTTGAGGAGCTCCGCGTAGCGCACCGGGTCCGGCTTCGGCAGCGCGAACTCTGAGTTGTTCGGCTCGTTCCAGATCGACCAGTTGGTGATCGAGCCGCGGAGCGCGGGGACGGGACTGTTGGCCCCGTAGCGCATCACCGCGGCCTGCGCGAAGCGCGCGTAGTCCTCGACGTGCACCGGGAGGCAGTGGCTGCTGTCAGGAGGACAGTCGGCCGGCCGAGCCCAACCTGGGGCGTAGTCGAGCCCACCACCGACGACGAGCCCACGCTGGCGTGCAGCGAGGACGACGCGATCGGTCGCGTGCCACCAGTAGGTATCCGGGCCGTTGCCCTGAATGCTGTTCCAATCGATGTCGAAGCCGGTTCGGGTCGCGCCGGTCGCCACGATCGCGTCGAGATCGCGTGCGAGGTCCGCGTCCGATTCCCACAGAATCTCACTCCCGGGCGAGATACTGGCGCGGGACGCAACCCAGTTCTCGGCCGCGTTCGCGGTCACGCGCATCGCCGGGCTCGTGACCACCTGACCACGCTGCGTGGCACCCGCGGGTGCGGCCAACAGCATCGCGACGAACACGACACAGACCGCTACCTTCATTCGCATTCGCTCCGCCACCGATAACCCTTCTCGTAAAACCGAATCGCGAACAAGTCATCGGGAATCAAGCAGGGTTTCTTGAGGCGGATGGTCCCACGAGCGGTGGGTCGTTAGGGTGCGGAGACGGCGAACAGCGCGCTGAGCGGGGGTGCAATGACGAGGTTCGAGCCGACACAGTCGACCACGGAGCGCGGCCAGACTCCGGACGGAACTGCACATTTGGTACAGACCCATCGCGGGCTTGGCCAGTTCATCGATCTCGGCATCATCGTCGCCGGCATCGCGGCCTTCGCCGTCGCGGTCACGAGCATGGCGTGGCCGCGGTATCACGACGCGCCACTCCTCGAATACATGGCGTGGCTCGTCCACCGCGGCTACCGACCGTATCGAACCATCTACGACATCGACCTTCCGGGCGCGGTGCTCTTCCACGTCGTCGGTCAACGCGTGTTCGGGAACAGCGACCTCTCCCTCCGTATCCGCGACCTGTTGCTTCTCGCGGCGGGCCTCGCCGTCATCTTCCGGGTGATGCGTCGGTTCGACACGCGGGCGGCATGGGTTGCGGTGGTGCTCATCGCGGGTCGCTACCTCGCGTACGGGGGCGCGGTGCAGTCGCTCCAGCGCGATTGGATCTTGGCGTTGCTCGCGATTGCGGCCGTCGCCCTCGTGCTGCGCCCGGGCGCGCGGTGGCGCTTCTTCCTCGCGGGCGCGGCGGTGGGGTTCGCCGCGACCATCAAGCCTCCCGGATTCCTGTTGATCGTGCTGGTCGCCGTGCTTGCGTTCGTCGCGTCCGACGACTCGCCCGATGCGCCCTGGCGCGTGCGGGTGCGGATCCGCGCAACTGAGTTGATCCGGTCGACCGCGGTCGCAGTGGCCGGAGCCGTCGTCGTGATCGGCGTGGTCGTCACCTGGCTCGTGAACTCGGGCGGCTGGTCCGCCTTCCGATGGAGCGTGGGCCACTTTCTCCCCGTCTACGGTCGGTTCGACAGTGGCGGCCATCCGTACGGGTCGTACCTCGAGGCGTCAGGGCACCAGTTGGTCGCGACGCTTCTGCGTCCCGACCTCCTGCTCCTCATCGCCGGGGCATCGCTGCTGCTCACACTCCGCCGCCCGCGGCCCGCGTCGACCGCACTCGTCGCGCTCACGGGCTTGATGGCGTACGGAGTGCTCCACGCGGTGATCGAGACCAAGGATTGGGACTACCACTATTGGCCCTTCACTGTGGCCTCCCTGTGTGTGGTCGCCGTGTCCTTCAGCGACCTCCGGGCGTCCAAGTCGGAGCCACGGCCGGATCGCGCGCGTGCGCTGCGTATTTCCGCGCGGGTATATCTCAGCCTGTGGTTGCTCGATATCGGGTTGATCGGCATCGAAGTCGCGCGCGCTGTCGCACTGCGTCAGCACGGCCAGCTCTTGGCCGCCCCCCAGCAGGCCTGGGCGATCACGCTCGGCCTTCCCCTCGCGGTGCTCTCGATGCGATTGCTCACCAGCGCCCGCCACCGCACGACCGATTCACGGATGCGGGAGCGACGAGGGTGGATCGCCACCGGCGCGATGCTCGCACCACTCGGATTCGCGACGATCCTCGGCATCACGGTCGCGATCGATCCCGCAGGCACGACCGCGATCGGCATCCGGCCTGCGTACGACAACGCGGAGGTGCAGCGCACGGATCACCTCGCCCGGCTCTTGCGCTCCCGCTCCCGGCCGGGTGATCGCGTGCAGGTCCTCGACACGACGGGCGGTGGCATCGCCGCGGCGCTCAAAGCTGGCCTGGAACCAGGGAGCCGGCTCATGTTCGACTTCCCTGTCTACAACGACCCGTCGGCCGCGGCCACCACGCAGATGCGCGCCGACATGATTCATGACCTCGCGAAATTCCAACCACGGTTCTTCCTCGTCTACCGCCAGAGTTGGGGTCCGCGGAACAGCTACCGATCCCTCAACACCTTTCCAGCCCTCGTCGACGTGCTCGCGCACTACCGCGTCGTCTACCAGGACTCCGAAGTGCGGCTGATGGAACGACGCGCGCTGACTACCTGAGCGCGGCCAAGCGGTCGAGACTCTTCTCGGCCTCCGCCACGATGGATCGCACGATGTCGCCCGCGGGGATGAGGTCGTGGATCGCCCCTACACCTTGACCGGCGGGGTAGCACTCGCGGTCGGGGTCCACGCCTTCCGTACCCTCGTGAGCACCGAGGTGCATCCAGCCCCCTTCCATCGACTTCATCAGCATCTGCGGGAACGGAACCAACTCCTCGGGGTGCGCGTCGAAATGGCGGGTGGTCTCGTTGGCGACCGCGCGCAGCGTCTTGCCGGTGAACGCCCGGGAGATCGTCGTGCCATCTTCACCCGTGCGCAGCAACGCGTCCTTGTACCCCGGCGCCGAGCGCGCTTCGGGCGTCGCGATGAACCGCGTGCCGATCCACACACCGTCGGCACC